>JBDHFY010000080.1:0-29772 GCA_039590195.1 Gemmatimonadota bacterium
GAACAGCCAACTCATGCGTCTCACCTCCTCTCGAGACCGAATGGCCTCTTCGTTGAGAAAGTGGCATGCCTCGCTGGGCACACCCGACGCTTCGCTCAGACAGCTGTTCCGCTTCGCTCGACTATTGGTCTACGCCGACCGGGGCTCCCCCCTTTTCTGTTTTTCTCTTGTGTCCCTGTTGAGAAAGGCGTGCGTTCCGCCGCGGGAGAATTCCCGAGACGGCACTTCTCATTATGGGGTCCTATTGGTAGGTGCGGGGCGGGATCATACTAACGGTCCGCACAGACCCCGACTGTAACCTAGATCACATATTTACGACAACTTCAATTCAGATATGGACTTAGCAAGGTAGGAACCCAATGCGTTCCGTCAATGCAACACTCCGAAACGTAAAGAGAGCTTAACGAAAAACCCAGCAACCCTTTAGAGATACGAGGAAAGCCATCGGTTGGTGGCATCGAGCACCGCGAGCACGGCGGCCCGCTCAGGGCTCCCCCGCAGCTGGCAGGTCCCGGCATGGATCCGCCCCTCCCGCCCCGCCAGCACATCCACCCCCACGAACGCGAAGGTCGTGTCGAAGGCCTCCACGAACTTGGCCCCCGCCAGGTCCAGGCTACCCTCTTCCAGCAGACCGTCCAGGGCCGCCACGGTAGCCCTGGCGGCCGCCTGGAGCCGCATCTTGGAAGTGTCCCCCGCCTCCTCGTGCGCCATCACTTCCTCACCGTCCCGCTCGAGCTTCACCGTGATGCTCACCCGGTGCTTACGACTCGGGGCCACCTCAACGCTGTGGAAGATGATGCCCCGCTTCCGGGCCCGGGCGGCCACCGCCTGCTCCTCCAGGGCCTCGAGCGGCAGCACCTCCGCCGTCTGCGCCACGCTGATCTTGCGATGGTCCACCCTGATCCCAAGCTGCGCCAGGAGGGCGCTCTCCACGTTGCGCACGACCTGCTTGGGCGCGATCCCCTTATCGGTCAGGACGTGGATCTCCGTGATCTCGCCTCGGCTCGATGCGACCACCCGCGCCGACAGAACCCCCTTGAGACTGGCGAGCAACACCTCTGCCCGCCTGAGATCCCACGGGTCTTGCTGTCCGTCATCCACCGGAGGCGTTGGGAGCCCATGCTCTTTACTCGTCACGTGCATTCCTTCCCGGGCCATTGGATCCGCGGCGACTAGACCTCACCTCACCCATCGCACGTCGGGTCACGCGACACAATTGCCGGCAGCGTCCTTGGCCCGGTACAGGGCCAGGTCCGCATTCTCTATCACATCGACCGTATCCGCCGTTCGCGGATCAAAGGTCGCAACGCCAACGGAGATCGTCACCAAGCCCTCCGGGAAACCCCTTTCGAGACCCGCTTCCTCCACGGCCTGCCGTACGATCTCCGCTACCCGCCTTGCCCCTTCGTTGTCGGTACCCGTGAGGATGAGCACGAACTCATCCCCGCCGTACCTTGCCGCGACGTCACTGCTTCGAATCACCCGCTCCAGGACCCGAGCCACCATCACCAGGACGCTGCTCCCGGACGCATGGCCAAACCGGTCGTTCACCTGCTTGAAGCGATCGAGGTCCGCGAAGAGAACCGAAAACGCAACGCCGCTCCGCCGGCTCCGAGCCATCTCATGCCGGATTCGTGTCTGGAGGACTTTGTGCGTGGCGAGGCCGGTAAGACTGTCCAGTGCGGCTTCTCGTTGGGCCTTGATCGCCTGTCGCTCCTGATAAGGCGGGCACTGACGATACGTGGCCCGCCCCCGCAACAGGGCATTGGCGAAATCCCAGCAGCTGTCGTACCCGCACGCGCGACAGTCCCAGGGTTTCCCTCCAGGCGCCGTGCCGATCTTGTCCAGCACGCTTACCACGTCACCTTCGGGCTCTCGTCCACCGCCCCTGGTGGGATGGAAATCGATCTGGAGATCTACCTGAAGATCGGAATCCACCACCGGATGGACACTCCGGGGTGGTTCGCTCTCCTCGGCGATCTTGCGCCGCCAGAAAAGCTCCTCTTTGGGCCTGAGGAGAGGATGATCGAGGCAGCCATCGCAGGGGAGGATGTCGATGAACCCCAGGTCCAGCCCGTTCACCGTCACCGCCCTTGCAATGGCTCCCAGCTGGTCCAGGCCTCGCACCTTGCGGAGTCGGCGGCTGGTCTGTGGCTCTTCGTCCAGGATGGAGCGGGGCAATCCGCCAGCCGCGCTAAGATATCTCCTCCCTTCCTCGGGCATCCGCTCGAAGAACCGGGGTTCCTTGGACACCTCCACCCCACGCATGGGGAGAAGCTCCTCCAGTTCTTTGAAGGACAAGGCGGCATCCACGACTCCACGCTCGTCCGAGAGACACACGCCCGCGTAGACAATCTTCACGCTTTCCCCATAGCGAGCGCGTAAGTATGCGGCCTCGGCGACAAGCGGAGTCTTGACCGGCGCCAGGTAGGGTACGAGCTCCGGGTAGTCGGTTCGGATGGTCTCGACCACAACCGGGCAAGTCGAACGGATCATGGTGTCCCAGGATTGATCCTCCCAGAGCTCGGCATACGCGCTCGCCACCAACTCATCGCCGATCACACCGCGGTGCACGGTTCGAAATCCCGCTCGGAAGCACGCGTTCACCACCTGCTCAGGCGTGTGGGGATAGAAGTGGACGGCGGCCTCGCCGCTCAGCACCAAAACCGCACTGCCGCTTGCGGCCAATTCGAGTGCTCTTCCGAGATCACCAGAGACATCAATGGCATCGTGTGGGCAAGCGGGCACACAAATGCCGCACCGAATGCACGATTCCTCGATGATGCCGGTGACCAGGCCATCCACGGCCACGGCACCCACGGGGCAGACCCGAACACAGGCCAGGCAAGAAACGCAATCGTCTTCGTTGAGCTGGAATAGCACTCTTCTATGTCCGACGACGGTCGTCTGCCGCGCTCAACTGCGCCCTTCGGCGACGGCAGGGTAACTAGCTGTCAAAACGAAACTTCGATTGACCCGCACCACAGAGGCACATTGGGGAGTTCGAGGCTGTCCTTGCACGTTCTGCCCACCAATGGCAGGAGCGGGACTCGACCTGAAATCATGAAGACCACCGGACCGACTGTCAATGGACCACTTCCCGCATAATCGCGCCCCTGGATACCAGGTTGTTTGATGACGCAAATCACGACAGTGGGCTCGAACGGCCGCGATTCGCTCGGGAGGCTCCTCGCCAATCGTCTCACCCACAACGACACGTGGGTGCAACGCGTCCTCGGCCCTCACCAGCCTGATCGACCCCGGTGTCCGATGGCTGGCCCGAAGCGTACGCGGTGTTTGCCTTCTCGCCTCCCACCACTGCCAGCAGCAGGCCTGCCTGCATAACTTCGGTTCATGAAGAACGCCTTCAGAACCGCGATGTTGCTCGGCGCGCTGAGCGCCATCTTGCTCGCAACCGGCGAGCTCCTCGGAGGTCAGCAAGGCCTGGTCATCGCCTTCGGCGTGGCCGTCGCAATGAACTTCGGGTCTTATTGGTTCTCCGACAAGATCGTCCTGCGTGTGTATCGGGCCCGTGAGGTCGGTCCGGATCATCCGCTGCACCAGCTCACCCACGACCTCGTCCAGCGGGCGGCCATGCCGATGCCCAGGGTGTATGTGATTCCGGCCGGCACGCCGAACGCGTTCGCGACCGGCAGGAATCCCATGCACGCCGCGGTCGCGGCCACTGAGGGCTTGCTGACCCTGCTGGGAAGAGACGAACTGACCGGCGTCATCGCTCATGAGTTGGCCCACGTGCGGAACCGCGACATTCTCCTCAGCTCGATTGCGGCAACCATTGCAGCGACCATCATGATGGTCTCGCGGTTTGCGCTCTTCTTTGGCGGGGGGCGGGACCACCGCAACGCCAATCCGGTTGCACTCATCGCGATGATGATTCTGGCTCCACTTGCTGCCGTCATCATTCAGGCCGCCATCTCGAGGTCTCGTGAATTCACGGCAGATGCCACCGGTGCAGAAATCGCCGGCCGTCCCGACGGTCTCGCCAACGCACTCCGGAAGATCGAAGTCGCTGCCCGAAGGACGCCGCTTCCTGCGGGGCCGGTGGCACAAGCCACCGAACACATGTTCATCGTGAAGCCGTTCTCGGGACGAGGCGCTGTTCGATTTTTCAGCACCCACCCGCCCACAGAGGAGCGCATCCGGAGGTTGATGGCATTGACGCAAGGTTAGCGGTGAGCCGTTGCAGGTTAGCCGTCCAAGACTTACGGCGGCAATCTGTGCGCGCAGCGTGTCGGGCGCGGTGGCGTGTGTCACACTTCTTTTTTTTGAACGGTGAGTGAGTCACAACTAGACAGATCTAAGAAGTGAGTGAGTCATAACTGAACAACGTTCGTGGGACCAGTATCAACACTCTTTCCACAGAGACTTCAACAGAGTTTTCAACCCAAGCCATACTCCTTGATTTTGCGGTACAGCGTTCGCTCGCCGATGCCCAATTTCTCAGCAGTCCGGCGGCGGTTGCCGCGACTATCGTTGAGTGCGCCCTCGATCGCGGCACGTTCCACATCCGCCATGGTCATCCCCGGCTCGTAGAGCACCGGCTGCGTTGTCGCTTTCTCCCTTTCCCGCTCAGTGAGATCGATGGCAACAGCCGTTGCCCCATCACGATATGTCGCCCGCTCGCCCACTTCGATAACCTCGACAGACTGTGGTTCGTGCTCGATACGTCGTCGCAGCTCTTCGATCTGCAGTTTCAGGTCAACCAAGCTTCGGAAAATGAACTCGAGTTCCTTGCCCTGCACTTCGTGACTGCGCTCGGGTACACGCATGGGCAACAGCCGCGTGCCCTCTTCGCGCACATCGGCCGGAATGTCGGACGCGCGTATCTCCTGGCCCGGGGCCAGAACTACCATCGACTCAATGAGGTTCTTGAGCTGCCGTACGTTTCCCGGCCAGTGCGCATTGACGATGAGCTGCATGGCCTCGGCGGTGATGCCCCGGAACGAGCGATTGTGTTCTTCGCTCAGCTGCTTGACGAGCCGGGTCACGAGGATGGGAATGTCACCCTTGCGCTCTCTGAGCGGCGGCAGGTAGATGGATAGAACGTTGAGCCGGAAGTAGAGGTCCTCGCGGAAGGTCCCCAACGCAACAGCCTCTTTTAGCCCCCGGTTGGATGCAGCGACGATGCGTACGTCTACTCGAATGGGTTCGGTCCCACCGACGCGGAAGAACGTTCGATCCTCGAGCACCCGAAGCAGCTTGACCTGTATGGCCAGCGGCATCTCGCCGACTTCATCCAGCAAGAGCGTGCCGCGGTGAGCCAGTTCGAACCGTCCGTGGCGGCGTTCCGCCGCCCCAGTGAACGCGCCCTTTTCGTGACCAAAGAGCTCAGACTCGAGAAGCGTCTCCGGCAATGCAGAACAGTTGACGGCAATGAACGGCTTATCACGCCGTGGTGAAAGCTCGTGGATCGCGTGGGCCGCAAGCTCTTTGCCGGTGCCGGACTCACCCTCGATCAGAACAGTGGAGGAAACGGGAGAGATCTGCTCGATCTTAACCAACACCTCCTGAATCGCCGCGCTCTCCCCTACGATCCCCGTACGCTCTTGTAGGCGTCGCCTCTCCGCAAGCCGCTGAGTGGCGGAAGCCGCTTCGGTCGCAGCGACCGGTTTGGCCAGCCAACCGGTGAGGCCGAGATCCTGGGCCAGTCCGGCGGGATCCGGCTCGGTGGCCTCCACCAAACCCAATGAGGGAATCGAGCGATCTCGCGAAAGTGCAATCAGATCCTGAGCCGGGCGCTCGTGCAGCGCCCCGGAAAGAACCACCGCATCGGGGTTGGTTCGCTTGAGTTCTCCGCAGGCGTCGTCGAGGGAAGACACCAGCACGGTTTGATGCCCGGCACCCTCGAGCACCGCGTTGATACGAACAGCGGTCTCGAGGTCGTCCATGGTGATCAAGACTGTGTCGGACATCAGTGGTCGGTAGGTTTGCCAGAGAGCAGTTGAACGGCGTGCTCTACAAGCGGAGTAAGGACTGCCAGGCCGTCACTCACGCCGCCAGGACTCCCAGGAAGGTTCACGATGAGCGTCGCACCCCGCGAACCGGCGACGCCGCGCGCCAACACGCTCCTGGGAAACCTGTCGTACGCCGCTGCCCGGATCGCCTCGGCGATACCCGGTGCTTCTCGATCGAGCACGGCACGAGTTGCCTCCGGGGTCACATCCCGGGGCGCCAACCCCGTCGGTCTGTCTCGTCCGGGACCACTTCCCGGGCAACCAGCTCGAATCCAAGATCACCAGCCCAACCAACGACGGCGTCACCCGAGGAGTCTGCTCGCTTCCCCGCGGCACGCTGGTCGGAGACGGTGAGCACAGCGAGTCGAACATGCATCGCGCGGGCCTCACCGACTCCTGACTACTTCTTTCTCCTGGCGGAGCCGTGCTTGTAGAACGGCATCTTCACGACTTCGGCGGGCACCTTCTTCCCCCGACAATCGATCTCGATCTGACTTCCCGGCTCCGTGGAGTGGACCGGAAGGAAAGTCGTCCCAATGGCTTCGTTCAGCGATGGGCTATGACCGCCACTCCGGACAACATCGACCTTGTGGTCCTTCAAGTACACGTCATATCCGTGTCGTGGGATGGTGCCTTTTTGGGTGCATCTGAATCCAACGAGCTTGCGGTTCACGCCGCGTCGCTTCACTTCCTCGAGAGCGGCGAGGCCCGTGAACGGCGCACCCTTGTCCAGCTTGACGATCCACGAGAGGCCCGCCTCGTACGGGTTCACAGTATCATCGATGTCGCTCCCGTACAGGGGATAGCCCATCTCGAGGCGGAGTGAATCCCGGGCCCCGAGCCCAACGGGCTGCGCGCGACCCGGTCCCACAAGCGCGTGCCACATGACTTCCGCTTGAGCCGGGCGGAAGAAGATTTCGAAGCCGTCTTCACCGGTGTAGCCCGTACGCGCTATGAAGCTCTGGACGCCTGCCACTTGACCCATGGCAAACTCGAAATAGCCGACACGCGAGAGATTGACCTTCGTCAACGGCTGTAGAATCTCCTCACTCTTGGGACCCTGGAGAGCCAGGAGCACGACGTCATCGGAGATGTCCTTCAGGCGCACGTTGATGCCGCGCTTCCGTGCGACGATCCACTCCCAGTTCTTCTGGATATTTGAGGCGTTCACGACAAGCATCACGCGGTCTTCAAACCGATAGACGATGCAGTCGTCCATGAACGTGCCCTCATTGGTCAGCAGGGCCGAGTACTGTGCCTGTCCATCTCGTATCGCAGCGACGTCGTTGCAGGTGATCCGGTTCACGAAAGCATTCCGGTCGGGACCGCTGATCTCGAATTCCCCCATGTGGGAGACGTCGAACACCCCAGCACTGGTCCTGACAACCTCGTGCTCTTTGGTGATCCCGGTGGAGTAGTGAATCGGCATCTCGAATCCGACAAAGCCGACCATCTTGGCCTTCAACGACACGTGGACATCGTACAGTGGTGTTCGTTTGAGGTCTTGCCCGCTCATGTTTCTCCCTTTCGCCCCATTAGAGTGACCAGCAGCGCTTTCTGGGTGTGCAGGCGATTCTCCGCCTGTTGGAAAACCCGCGACCTGTGGCCTTCGAAGATCTCCTCCGTCACCTCTTCGCCTCGGTGGGCGGGAAGGCAGTGGAGAAAAATGGCGTCATTGTTCGCCTGCGCCATCAGCTCGCTGTTGACCGTGTACCCACTGAACGTCCGGGCCCGGACCGCAGCCTCGCTTTCCTGACCCATCGACGCCCACACGTCCGTGTTGACGACGTGCGCTCCTGCGACCGCTTCTTCCGGATCCCCAGTGATGACGACCCGCGTATTCGCCTTGGCCTCCTCGAAAATCTGGTGGTCCGGCTCGTATCCTTCCGGACACGCGATTCTGAGCTCAAACCCCAACACCCCGGCAGCGTTGAGCCACGAATTGGCCATGTTATTACCGTCCCCCACCCAAGCCACCACGCGGCCGTCCCAGCTGCCGAACTCCTTTCGAATCGTCATCAAGTCGGCCAAAACCTGGCACGGGTGCAACAGATCTGTGAGGCCGTTGATCACCGGCACAGCCGAGTGCCGTGCCAGCTCCTCCACGTCGGCTTGGGCGAACGTGCGGATCATGATCCCGTCGACGTACCGGGAAAGCACTCGTGCGGTGTCCTTGATCGGCTCGCCCCGCCCAAGCTGGAGATCGCGAGCGGAAAGAAACATCGCGTGCCCGCCGAGCTGGAACATCCCAGCCTCAAACGAGACGCGCGTTCGCGTACTGCTTTTCGCGAATACCAGGGCCAGCGTCTTGCCCGTGAGCGGCCGGTCGCCTTCCCCACCCGCCTTCAGTTCTTCCGCGCGATCGACGAGTTTGTGGATTTCATCATGCGTGAAGTCCGTCAGGGCGAGAAAATCACGCTTCGGCATATTTGGCCCATGAGTCGGTCAAGATGACAGTCGTGGATCAAGATTCTAGCGACGGGGGCTGGGCGTGTAAAGGAGCCTCGCGCTCCGCATCACCCCTTACGGGACGTCAGAGGATGTAATTCCGGAGATCTTCGTCTTCCACGATCTTGAGCAGACGCTCACTGACGTCGGGGCCGTCGAACACCACCTTCTTTTCGGGCACATCGGGGAGGTCGAAGAGAAGATCTTCGAGCAGTGTGCTGATGACGGTGTGCAGGCGCCGAGCGCCGATGTTCTCCAGGCGCTCGTTGACCATCGTGGCGATGCGCGCCACCTCCTTGATCGCCCCACGAGTAAACTCCAACGTGACGCCCTCGGAGGCCACCAGGGCCTGGTACTGCTTCGTCAATGCGTTCTCCGGTTCCGTCATGATACGGACAAAATCCTCCTCGGTGAGGGGATTGAGCTCCACTCGGATCGGAAACCGTCCCTGCAGTTCAGGAATCATGTCTGAGGGCTTCGAGACGTGGAACGCGCCTGCCGCGACAAACAGGATGTAGTCGGTACGAACGTAACCGTGGCGCGTCTGGACCGTCGACCCCTCGACGATCGGAAGCAAGTCTCGCTGGACACCCTCCCGCGACACGTCGGGGCCCGCTTGAGACCGCTCGCCGGTGATCTTGTCGATCTCATCGATGAAAATGATGCCATGGTTCTCGACCCGGTCGAGCGCTTCGCTGACGACGTCGTCCATATCGACGAGCTTCCTGAGTTCCTCGTCCAGCAGAATGCGCCGCGCTTCGGACATCCGCACCACGCGCCGCTTCGTCTTCTTGGGCAACATCTCCTGCAGCATTTCGGTGAAATTGATGTCGGTCCCCTCCATCCCCTGCGGCGGCTGCATGAAGTCCAGAATGGGAAGATTGTGTTGGGTGACCTCAACTTCGAGCTCGCGGTCTTCGAGCTTCCCGTCCCGGAGCAATACGCCGAGCTTCTCCCGAGTGCGCTGACGCCGCTTCGCATCTGAGACATCGTCTTGGGCCAAGGCATCGGACTGCTCCTCCGGCTTGACCTCTCCGCCCGGAGAGACCACGAAGAGCGGCCGGACGTCCGAGCCTTCTGTCGATGCCCCTGCCGGGACTTTGGGGACTGTATCGTCCGCGGTGCGCTTCGACGGTTCAACTGGCTCGGGAAGCAGCAGATCCAACAAGCGCTCTTCAACACGCTCCTCGGCCGTCGGAAAAACCTCGTCCTCTCTCTCGGCTCTCACCATGTTAATTGCCGCGTCCAGCAGATCCCGAATCATGGATTCGACATCGCGGCCAACGTATCCCACCTCGGTGAACTTGGATGCTTCGACTTTGATGAACGGCGCTCCGGCCAGACGTGCCAGGCGCCTTGCGATCTCCGTCTTGCCGACGCCGGTCGGGCCAATCATGATGATATTGTTCGGGAGAATTTCATCCCGGATCTCATCCGGGGCCTGTGCCCGTCTCCAACGGTTGCGCACCGCGATGGCGACTGACTTCTTAGCATCCTCCTGCCCGACGATGTAGCGGTCCAGTTCCGCTACGATCTGCCGTGGCGGGAGTTCCTCCAGCCAGGGGGCGGCCTGGGCGTCCTGCTGGGCGTCCTCCCCTGGTTCGTTTAGCTGCGAAATGCTTTCCGTCATCGTAAACTGACTGCCGTCCGGGTTTCGACTACAGCTCGAGGATGGTCAAGTTGTTGTTTGTATAGAGGCAAATCTCACCGGCGATATCCAGACTCTTTTCCACGATCTCCCGCGGGGCGAGGCCCGCGACATTGCGAAGGAGAGCGCGGGCGGCGGCTTGGGCGTACGGACCTCCGCTTCCAATGGCAAGGATACCGTCATCGGGCTCGATGAGCTCACCGTCTCCGCTCACCACGAAGCCGTGCTCCTGATTCGCCACCGCCAGCAACGCATCGAGTCGTCTGAGAACGCGATCGCTCCGCCAATCCTTGGCCAGCTCCACGGCCGCGCGGGGTAGGTTCCCCGGGTACCGTTTCATTTTCTCCTCGAAGTGCTCAAAGAGCGTGAAGGCGTCGGCCGCCGCTCCCGCAAAACCTGCCAGCACCTTCCCATCTCCGAGTGCTCGCACCTTGTTCGCGTGCGCCTTTACAACGGTTTCACCCATGGTAACCTGTCCGTCACCACCCATCGCAACTTTCCCATCTCCGCGGACGCAGAGGATGGTGGTCGCGTATATCTTCTTGCCAGCTGTCATGTGCGTGCGTGCCTCACCCAATCGCTGCAGCATCTGATCATCAAATCGGTCGACCCGGCTATCAGCCCAGCGTACTAGGCCCTCGGATGGGCTTGATCGTACACCTTCTTCAATCGCTCGACACTCGTATGCGTGTAGACTTGCGTCGTACTCAACGATGCGTGCCCCAGGAGTTCCTGTACCGCTCTCAGATCGGCACCGCCGTCCAGGAGGTGGGTGGCAAAGCTGTGCCTGAGACTGTGGACGGTGAATCCCGCCGCACCCTCCAGGACATCCAGGAATCGATGCACGATCCATTGAATCGTCCTGGCCGATAACCGCCGAGCCCGCATCGAGAGAAAGACAGCCTGTTCACCCCCGATCCGATCCTTCCGGCGGGCCAGCAGGGCCTCCCTCAACGGATAGTAACGCCGAAGCGCCCGTACGGCGTAGCCCCCAACGGGAAGAAGCCGTTCCTTGCGACCCTTGCCACGCACCTTCACCTGCTCGGTCACTACATCGATATCCGATAAATTGAGGCCGGCCAGCTCGCCCAGCCGCATTCCGGTTCCGTAGAAGACTTCCAGGATCGCGAGGTCCCGGACGGCGAGAAACCCTCCTTGGGCCGCTCGGGCCTCCGCCAGCTCGAACATCGCCTCGATGTGTCTTCGGTCGATGACGGGAGGAAGCCGGCGCTCCAGCTTCGGAGCTCGCGCAACCGCCGCCGGATTGACGGTGACGCCGTATCGGGCGCCAAGAAACCGGTAGTATGTGCGAAGCGCCGACACCGCCCGTGCAATGGAACGCTTCGCCAACCCGCGGCGGGAGAGTTCACCCATGAAACCGCGAATGGCCAGACGGTCCACCGACGGCCAGTCCCAAACGTTGCCCCCCCCGAAGTAGTCGTCGCAGAACCGCTGGAACGCATCGAGGTCGCGGGCGTAGTTCTTGACCGTGTTGGGTGAGTCATTCCTTTCCTTCTCGAGATACAGCAGGAAACTCACGAGCTCCGGCCGCCGGGCCCCTTGTCGTGCCACTGTTTCCGAGTGCTTCACGCCGGTACTCCGCCAAGCTGGTCCACGAATTCCCGCATGGCCAGAACAGCGCGTTGGGCGAGCAGTTCTCTTTTCTTTCGCTTGTCTCGAACCCGCCGGGAAAGCGGTGGAAGCAATCCGAAGTTCGCGTTCATCGGCTGGAAATGCCGGGAGTCGGCCTCGTGCACGTACCGGATGAGGCTTCCGAGCATTGTCTCCGGCGGCGGAACCACGGGCTCCTGTCCCGATAGCATGCGGGCCATATTGATTCCACACAGGAGGCCCGTGCCGAGCGATTCCGTATAACCCTCCACTCCCACGAGCTGTCCCGCGAAGAGAAGCTGGGGATCGTCCGGGGCCGACAGATGCGCGGTCAGCACCGCCGGTGAGTTGAGGTAGGTGTTGCGGTGAATGCTACCATATCGCAGGAATTCTACGTTCTCGAGGCCGGCGATCGTGGTGAAAACCTCCCGCTGCGCCGGAATCAGGAGCCGGGTCTGAAAGCCTACCAGATTCCACATCTGCCCGGCACGGTCCTCCTGGCGTAACTGAGCGACAGCGTGCGGCTCCCTTCCCGTGCGAGGATCTGGAAGGCCGACCGGCTTCATCGGTCCGTATCGCAGTGCGTCCCGCCCTCGCCGCGCCATCTCCTCCACGGGGAGACACCCTTCAAAGTAAGGTACCTGGTCGAATTCGTGCCCCTGAAACTGCTCGCCGGAAACCAGCGCGTCGACGAAGGTGACGTAGTGGGATTCGTCAAACGGGGCGTTCAGGTAGTCGTCACCGTCCCCCTTTCCGTAGCGAGAGCATCTGTACAGCTGGTCTCGCTCCAGCGACTCACCCGAGACGATCGGCGCGATGGCGTCATAGAACGCAAGGTGCGACACGCCAAGACGCTGCTTGATCGCATCGGCGAGGCGATCTGAGGTAAGGGGACCGGTCGCTACGATCGCCGGAGAGGGGAACGCGCTCTCCTCCTGGCGGACCACCGTGATGTTGCGATGGCTTTCGATGCGCGCAGTAACCGCTTGACTGAAGAGAGCCCGATCCACCGCCAAAGCCGCACCGCCGGGCACGCGGACCTCGCCGGCGGCCTCGAGCAGCAGGCTGCCCAGAACCCCCAGCTCGGCCTTGAGCAGGCCGTGGGCGTTGCCTAATTCGACTGACTTGAAGGAATTGGAGCAAACCAGCTCCGCGAGCCGGTCGGTCTGATGCGCAGCGGTGTTCACAACCGGGCGCATCTCGCACAGCACGACAGAATAATCGCGCTGCGCCAGCGCCCAGGCAGCCTCACATCCCGCGAGGCCACCTCCAACCACGGTCACGCTCACGATTCCGCCGCCGGAGCCTCCTCCACCTGGAACTCGTGCTCGCAGTGCAAGCATCTGCGATACTCGCCGCGCGCCTTCGTCACACGTTGTTCGGCGCCGACCTTCCCACAGCTGGGGCACTCATCCGGCACCGGTACATGCCACGTGGAAAAATCACACTCGGGATACCGTGCGCAACCGTAGAAGGTGCGCCCGCGCCTCGTCCGCCGTTGGGTCAGGTCGCCGGTCGTGCACCGTGGACACTTGACTCCAATAGGCACAGGCCGGGTGTGCTTGCAGTTTGGATATTGAGTGCACGCCAGAAACTCACCATACCGGCCCGTCTTGATGACCATCGGCGCGCCACACTCCCGGCACGTTTCGTCCGTCGGACGATCGGGTGGCCGATCCCGCCTGATGGGCTTGGTGAACTTGCATTCGGGGTAGTTTGAACACGCGATAAACGGTCCGAACCGTCCACTCTTCACGGTGAGCTTCCCGCCGCATTTCTCGCACGGATCCTTCAACAGCTCGTCGACGTCGTGTGCCTCCCTGATCATCTCCTCCGTGTCGACGTTGTCGAGCGCTTTGGCGAAGGGCCCATAGAAATCCTGAAGCACCGTCTGCCACCCGAGCTTCCCCTCCTCGACCTTGTCGAGCTCGTTCTCCATCTCCGCAGTGAACTCAACGTTGAAGATGTCGGGAAATCGGCTGACCATGACTTTCGACACCGTCTCCCCAAGCCCCGTTGGGAAGAAACGCCGGGTCTTGATTTCCACGTACCCGCGGTTCCGCAGCGTCGAAATGATCGTGCTGTACGTGCTCGGCCTCCCGATCCCGTCCCGCTCGAGTTGCTTCACGAGACTCGCCTCACTGTAGCGGGGCGGCGGCTCGGTGAAGTGCTGCCTCGGAGCGATCTTGTGAACGTCGACTGAGTCGCCCTTCTCGAGCGGAGGGACCGGTGCCAGGTCCTCCTGCTCCTGCCCTTCGTCCTCCTCGCGAGCCTCACGATAAAGCACACGAAATCCATCAAATTTCACAACCGATCCCGAAGCGCGGAATAGATATCGGTCGATCTTGAAATCAATCGTTGTCGTGTCGTACACGAGCGGAGTCATCTGCGATGCAACAAACCGCTGCCAGATGAGCAGGTACAGTTTGAACTGATCACTGGTCAGCCATTTCTTCACGTCCTCGGGAGCCCGTTGCACATCGCTCGGCCGAATGGCCTCGTGAGCGTCCTGTGTCCTCGCGTTCTTGTTCTTGTACTCTAGCGGCCGTTCCGGCAAATACGGCTTGTCGAACTTGGCCGCGATGAACTCCCGTACCGCCTCGACCGCACTAGGTGCCACGCGCACCGAGTCGGTTCGCATGTAGGTGATCAGTCCTACTGCGCCCTCATCGCCGAGTTCGATGCCCTCGTACAGCTCCTGCGCGGTCCGCATCGCCCGCTGGGCTGAAAAACCCAGGCGCTTCGATGCCTCTTGCTGCACCGTGCTGGTGGTGAACGGGGCCGCTGGTCGCTTTTGCCGCTCCCTTCGCGCAACCGCAGACACGACAAACGGCTTGTTCTTGACCGCCCCCACTACCTCATCGGCAGCCTCCTTGGACCGAAGATCCGGCTTCTTGCCGTCGACCTTGTGCAGTTTTGCCCTGAACCGCCTGGCTTTGGCCTCACACTCCGCTTCGATGCTCCAATACTCTTGAGGATTGAAACTCCGGATTTCATGCTCTCGCTCCACGAGGAGGCGCAGAGCCACGGTCTGTACTCGACCGGCAGACAATCCCGTCTTGACGGACTTCCACAAAAGCGGGCTCGCCTTGTAACCGACCAATCGATCCAGGATACGACGAGCCTGCTGAGCGTCCACCTTCCGCTCGTCAATGCCAACCGGGTTGCTCATCGCCTCAGCAACGGCACTCTTGGTGATTTCGTGCAGCAGGACCCGATAGGATTTGGCACCGTTGTCGAGCTGTTCCGCCACGTGCCAGGCAATAGCCTCACCCTCGCGATCCGGGTCGGTGGCGAGAAAGACGGCTGAAGAGCTCTTTGCCGCCTTCTTGAGCTCGGCCAGGGTTTTGCCCTTGCCCCGAATGGTCACGTACTTCGGGGTGAAGCCGTTCTCGACATCCACGCCAAGCTGGCGTTGGGGAAGATCCCTCAGATGGCCCACCGTAGCCTTCACGGTGTACCCGGATCCGAGGTACTTCCCAATCGTCCGAGCCTTGGTCGGGGATTCAACGATCACCAAAGCGTTTTTCTTCTTTGCCATACCTTATTATCTAGCTCCCATTCGCAGTCCGGCTCACCCCTCAATCCGAGCAATCCAGCGATAGCCAGCCCCGTTCAACCCCCTCTCAACACCCTCCTGACCCGAGCGGGCCCGCCTCAATTTCATATGGGCTGACGGCCTAGGGGGAAGCCGTGCTCCGCCTAGGCCGCTGACGTAAATCATTACGCACCAACCACATGCGAACCACGGCCTGCTCGCGCCCGAGCCGCGGCTCGGGCGCATTATTACCATCCCCCTTCGTTTCGCGCAAGCGTTACGACCTCTGAGGCAACGACTTCCGCCGTCCGACCGTCCGTCTGAACGGTAGCCTCGCACCGGGAGTACCAAGGCTCCCTTTCCTTCAATAGTTCCCCGAGTCGGCTCTCGTGCACCTCGTCCCCCAAAAGGGGCCGATGAGTCGTCCCCGCAATCCGCGCCAACGCCGCGCTCGGACTCACCTGCAAATACACCGTGAGAGCTCTGGCCCCGGCGTCCAAGTTCCCTTCCTGCGCCGCCCATCCACCCCCAGGCGCCACAACGCACGGTTCCTCCGCCAATACGCGGGAAACGGCGGCCCGTTCGAGCGGGCGAAACTCCGCCTCGCTCTTGTCGGCGAAGATCTGCGAGATGGACACACCCTCCTCTTGCTCAATCATGGCATCGACGTCCACGAATCTGGCACCCAGGGTTTCCGCCACGAGGCGGCCCACTACAGACTTGCCCGAACCGGGAAGCCCCACGAGAACGATGTGTTTCGTCGCACTCATCCTTCTCCCGCCAGGGGCGCATTCCACCGGTCTTGTATTCGTTGGAGGTAGGCATCAAAGGCCCGCCTCATGTCCGCAACCGTGTCACCGCCAAACTTCTCCACCGTCGCATCGGCCAGGACCAGAGCGACCATCGCCTCCGCGATCACCCCCAACGCTGGAGCCGCCGTCACGTCTGACCGTTCAGACTGAGCTTTGGCCGGTTTTCCCGTTTCGAGGTCGACGGTATTCAGGGGTTTCATGAGGGTGGAGATGGGCTTCTTCGCCACCCGGACCACGATCGGTTCGCCCGTCGTCATCCCACCCTCCAGCCCCCCCGCCCGGTTCGTGCGCCTCTGCACGCCCCCGGTTCGCGGGCCCCCGCCGCGCTCAATCTCGTCGTGGACCTCCGACCCCGGGCGCCGAGCCCCTTCGAACCCCATGCCGATCTCGACGCCCTTCACCGCAGGGATCGACATGAGGGCTGCTGCGAGTCGTCCGTCGAGCTTACGGTCCCAGGAGACGTGGGAACCCAGGCCTATAACGACGCCTCTGGCGAAGACCTCCACGACCCCTCCCAGAGTGTCGCCAGCTTTCTTTGCGGCGTCGATCTCTCTCTTCATAGCCTCAGTGGCGTCCGGATCGAGGCAGCGGGTCTCGGACCGGTCGGACGCTTCGTTGAGGGGCGTGGGGAGGGGGACGGGCACCCGCGCCCGAACCGACCCGAGCTCCACGACGTGGCATCCGATCTCGACCCCGAATACCGCCAATAGCTGGCGGCAGACGGCCCCGCAGGCCACTCTGGCGGCCGTCTCCCGGGCGCTTGCCCTCTCGAGGATGTCGCGCGCGTCGGCCCGATCGTACTTGAGTACGCCCACGAGATCCGCATGTCCGGGCCGGGGCCGCGTGACTCTGCGCCGTCTCCCATCTGCCCGTGGCGGATCGGGGTCGGGCGACATGATGTCAGACCAGTTTTCCCAGTCCCGGTTGCTGATCTCGAGTGCGATGGGAGACCCGAGTGTCTGTCCGGCACGCACGCCGCTCACGAACGCGACCCGGTCCGCCTCGATCTTCATGCGGGCGCCGCGGCCGTAGCCACCCATCCTCCGTTCGAGCTCACGATTCACCTCTTCGCGGCTCAATGCCAGGCCGGCGGGAATTCCCTCGAGGATCGCGACGAGGGCCTTCCCGTGGGATTCCCCGGCTGTGGTGAATCGAATCACACCGATACCCTCACCGCTCGACCACCCACAGGGGTGGAAAACGCTGAAGCCCGACCTCCTGGCCGGGCTTCTCGCGGGCGCGACCCCTCGAGCCGTTGCCGATCCAGCGCTGCACCCCCGCTCAAATCAGCCTAGGGAAGAGGGTTGACGATCGTCGGAATTCTGACGACGACCACTCCCGCCTGCGTCACCCCGATCATGATTTGCTCGGTGGCGGACAAGCGAGCCACGCGAAGTGGCCCGATGACAGGGTCACGAATTGGAATCGTCGTGACTGGCTCGAAGCGGAACGTGTCGAAGACGTCGAGGTTAGCATCCTCCCGGGCCAAGAACACTATGCGGTGGTTCTTGACCCCGGTGGGTATCACGGGATCGAAGTCGTGGTCGTAGAACAGATCCATGCCGGGGTTCGGTCCGCCCACCTGGATCGTCCCTCCCAGCTTCAGATCCTTATTCAGAATGTAGACGGAATCTGCGCGGACAATGTTGGTCAGTCCATTGAAATTGATCGCGACGGATCTGACCGGGCTTGCCACGTTGGAGATTTCGTCGCGTACCCGAATTCCCGGAGAGATGCCTATGTCTATTTCGGAGCGACCCGCGACCGGGACCAATGCCGGGCCGATGAACGTCGCGTCGACGGAGCGCACGATGCTGTCGATGCCGTTGTGACTGACGGCGCGGGCCAGCAGGATGTTCCCGCCCTCTCCGATGATGGCCCGCGTGAAATTACCGGAGTTTCTGACAAACGTCGTATCGATGAACGCGAGATCCTCTCTAAGCACGGTGACACCCTTGGCAACGGACAACACCGTATCGATGGGGTTTCCCGGCCCCCGATCGACAAGGATCTGCAGCGAGTCGGTATCCGGGGATGGAGGCTCAGCGGATTGCTCCCAGAAGAAATGGGAGTTGGGTCGGTTGAGATCGGGTCGACCGTCCGCGTCGATGTCGACGGGCGTGCAGGGTCCGCCTGTCCAGGGGGTCGCGACGTTGGCCGGGCAGGGACTGAGGTTCTCCCAGCGCATCGTGCCATTCGGGCCCTCGTCGAACGGCTCAGTCTGGCCGATGGTAGGCGTCGTCGAGAACACCGCGAAGACGCTGTCGGGCGCGCAGGCAGTCGCTCCGGCGATGGGAGCATTGATGGTGCCCAGAGGGCGGCAATACGTGCCGACATTCTGCGGCCGGTCGGAGAAATCGAACTCGGTGGTCTTGAGTTCCACGAGGTTACTCGCCGGATCGATTGCCGTGTTGATGGTCTGGACGATTACGTTCGGCAACACATGTCGCCGCACTTCGACGCGGTTGGCGACATCGACGATGGACATGTTTGTGCCGCCCGAATTTGCGACCACCACGATATCTTCGTTGTTCCCCAGCGTATCCGTTGGCCAAAGGGCAATGCCCCACGGCCGCGAGCCAACCGCAATGTTCCCAGAGAAATCCTCCAGCGTGATGTCGAAGACCTCTAGGCGATTGAGTAGAACGTTGGTCAGGTAAAACTCGTTGCGATTCCGGTTGAAGATGGCATCCACCACACGGCCTCCCCCGGGGAGGGGCTTCGTGATACCGTCGACCACCGTGATGGTGTCAGGGAACACCTGCTGTGCGGCCGCCGCGGACGCCAACCTTGCCGATATCCGGGGGGCAGCGCCGGCAGATTCACTCTGGACTTCCGTGCGCTTGCCGGACGCATCCACGGTGAATGCCTTGACCGCGAGTACCTTCGGGAAGGTCGTGATGTGAAAGAAGTCGAAGCTGTACGTCTCCGAAGCCGTTGTGACCGCGGTGCTGAAGACGGTGCTATCACCTCCAACCGTGGCGCCAGTCCCCCGCTCGATGGCCATCCAGCCGATGCGGGTGATGCCGTTGGGGTCCGTGACCGTCAGCGAGATGCTGTCGTCCACTTCAACGCGAGGAGACGCAGTCACATCCACGACTCGATCGTTCCCCGGCGGCAGCCCCGTCGGCGAAAGCTCGCAAGCTGCCACCGTGATCACGGCCAGTGCCGGGACGTAGTACCATCCCCGGCACAGCACCGTTGCTCTATCGCGAAAGTTCATGGGTTCACGTCTCCCCGTCGTATCCAGGCCAGGGGCTGCGGGACTCGACTGACGACCGTGTTAGTGCCCTGATTGTTCGGCAGCGATCCCACGCTGGCCAAGGTGGGAACCGAGAAGGCCGCGGCGGCTGTGGTACTCGCCGTATCTTGGGCCTCACCTCGGTTGCCGGCCGCGTCGACCGCGAAGGCACTGACCGCCACCGCTTGTGGAAATTCCGTAAAACTGAAGTTCAGGTTGTAGGTACTGGAGACCTGTGTCAGCGTGCCGTCGAAGTTCGTGCTATCCCCGCCAACGATCACTCCGGTCGTCGCATCGGTGGCGAGCCAACCGAGCTTCGTGATCCCGCTCGGGTCGGTCGCCGTGACGGTGATGGAGTCGTCGACTTCGACCCGGGGCCCCACCTTGAACGTGACCACCGGCGCCTCGGTGTCGCTCTCGACCGTCTGAACGGTGACGTCGATCGCCAGGCTGTTACCGATGTTGCCCGAGGAATCCTCCGCGAACCCGACGATGGTGAAGATCCCCTCGGGGGCGCCTGCAGGCACCGAAAGTGTGGTGTCGAACATCGCCGTGTCCGGAAGCGGAAAGAGCATCGAATCCGCGAACGTGACGACACCGGTCACCGTGTACCCGACCTTACTTATGCCGCTCTTCTGGGAGGCTTTGATCGTAACCGGAATCTTACGGCCGGGCGACGTGATGGCCCCAGGTGACGGGTTGATGATGGTGACGATCAAGGCGTCCGCGTTGTTGACGAAGATTGAATCCTGGGCCGAGGTCGCGTTGTTGTTGCCGTCGATGACGGTGGCGTCGATGTAGATAATTCCACCGACCGTCGTCCCGACCGGTAATGAGATGTTGGTGTTGAACGTGAAGGCCGTGACCGCCGACGTGAAAGTCGTGTCGATGGTCGAGTCGAGGCCAGCTGTCAGAACGACCGAGATGTTCTTGATCCCGAGATTGTCTCCCACCTCAACGGCAAACTGAATACCGTCTGCGACGGGGATCGTGTCGCCTTGGGTTTTGAGGATGATCAGCGTTGGCGCGATGTTGTCGCGCTCGAACGGTTGGAGCGGTTGCTCGTTGCAGCCGACCAGCAGGACGGCGCAGACTACGAAACCAGCCGAGAGGCGCATCGATTGCAGCGACATAGTCGTGGGCTTCCATTCGTCAGCGGCGGCGATGCGCCGCCTCGACCGAAGTGCCAATGAAACGTGGCGCCAGGAAATGCACCCAGCCGCAGCGCGCCCGCAGGGGCGCTGCGACCCGATGACCATCCCGACGGTTCGCACGCCTTCTAAAAAAGGGGTTTTCGGTCCAGATCGCCGTGAGCTGAGTCACCTCAAAAGCGTGATATGCCAATGGGTTACTGGCCATCGGGCGACAAGAAGGGCCTGTCGATGATGTGCGGCGTCACCAGGATCAGCAGATCGCGGCGCTCCTCGCGGCGCGTGGTGAAGCCGAAGATCCGTCCGAGGATCGGCAGATCCACCAGGAACGGAATGCCGCTCTTGGACACTGAAACCTGGGTCACCGTGAGGCCGCCGATCACCGCTGTCTCGCCGTCGTTCACTAGGATCTCGTTCGTGGCCTCCTGCGTCTGGAACGTGAAACCGATGTCCGAGGGAGCCGCCGCGACGGAGGAGTTCTCCGCATGGATCTGCATCAGGACCTGGCCCGCGTTGGTGACATGTGGCGTCACCTGCAACCGGAATGGGTGCCTGGCCTGCAGCGCCGGCCGCCTGCGCCTGTGAGCCGGCATCGATCACCCGAATGGGGGTCCGCTCACCGACCAGAATCTCCGCCTGTGTGTTATCTGTGGTGGAGATGACGGGCTCGGCCTGCAAGTCTGCCAGCTGGACCTCTTGCAGCGCATTGATGAACGAGGTCAGGTTGAAATTGCCGAGCGCCGTAGAGAAGATGAGCCGCAATGCCGGTGACGGTATGATGGCCTCCGCATTTCCGATTGCGGCCAGCGAGTTTCCACCGAGGTCGATGATGACCTCGCCCTGATCAAAGGATTGCGTGGGCACGACGGCGTCCGGCACCCCATCACCATCAGTGTCGATCGCCTCTGCAGTCCTCGGATCCGGTCGCTGTATCAATTCGTTGAAGAACTGATCCTGATTTCCCAGATCGTATTGGACCCCGAGCTCCTCGATATTCGTTCGGTCAACGAAGACCAACTTCGCCTGGATCGAGACCTGCGCGGTGGGCACATCGAGCTGCGCCACGAGGGCCGAGTCCTCCGGGAGGCGACCCTGCCGGTCAGTGATGATGAGCTGGTTGGTGGATTGATCGGCGACCACCGTGCCTCCGCGCGCCGTTAGAACCGCTGACAGCGCCTCGACCATGGTATTGGCGCGCTTGAAGTTGATGGGCATAATCACGGTTCGCCGCGGCTCGAGCGAATCACGATTCGCCACCACCGAGGGATTCTGCACTCGGATGATCCCGGTCTGTGGGTCCTCCACCGCCTCGTACCCGTTGGCTTGGAGGATCTCGTTGAACGCCACATCCCACGGCTGGTCCGTGATCTCCGCCCAAACTGTGCCCTCCACCTCCTGCCCGAGCACGATCGAGCGCCCGCTGAACTCGGCGAAGCCCGCCATCACGTCGGCGATGGATGCCGAATCCCACGTCACGGTGACGCGCGGCTGCTGGCTCTGAAACGCCTGAGACACCGACGGCTCGAGGGGAGGCTCACTGCTTCCGGCAAAGTCGTCGGCGACCGTCGTTTGGGCCAGCTCGCCCGACGACCACGCGGCAAAGGAGCGGTCGCTGCTCAGGGAAACCCGAATTGCGTCGTCGGCATACTCGAGGTGGTAGTCCTTCACGGACTCGAGTTCCAGAACGATTCGTACAACGTCCGGCCGAAACTGAGCATACCTGATATTGAGAATTCCGCCGCGGTTCACCCCGTCGTAGACGACACCGGGTGCCCGCAGCGTCGCGCCGACAACGTCGACCACCAGTCGCGCCGGATTGGCGAGAGTGAAATCCTGCACGCTCACAGCGCCGCTTACGTCGACCACGACCAGTGCGCTGCCCGTTCCAGGCAACACACTCACCGCCGTAACCTCTCCGGGCCCCGCCGACACGCGGGACGCCGCCATCAATATCGCGACGGCGGCCATTAACCAAGAGCGCTTCATGGGCTTCTCCCCTCGCGGCGCCGAACAGACAGGACTTCCTGTCGCGGCATGCCAAAGTCCTCAATCATGAACACAATTTCAAAGGCTCGAATCTCAGCGACGCGCATCCGTCCTACTTGGTCGTTGACGCGGATGTCGTAGCGCCGGCCGTCGGACAGATCCCGCAACACCGCCACGCTCCGTGCGGCGTAGCGGGGATCGTGATAGATGGACGTCACGCGCAGGTCTTCCAGAAACGGCCGCACCGCGCCGCCGGACTGGAGCAGGGACCGGAATGGGTCGCGGCCCGCCCCACGGTACGAAAACACCTCGCGAACGAGCTGCAGCGGCTGTACGCGTGCCGTGTCCTCGGCCACCTGGGCACTCTCCGCGGTTTGATCCTGCGCGGCACTACCTGCGGTCCCGGGCAACTCGAACCCGCACGCCGTCGCGGCGAGGATGCCGATCACCGAGGACACGCGGTGTCTACGGTGCGCCATTGCCCACTCCTTCCCCGCCGGTTTCAATGGGGGCAGGTTTGACGTACGTTCTGAGCTGGAAACTCGCCGTCAGGGGAGTCTCCCCCTCCCCATCTGCCGAGGCTACTGCCGGCGGCGCGATCTGCAGCGCCAGATCGAACGGCACCATGATGCGGGGCAGCGACGCGATGTCCGCGAGAAACTCGCCCAACGCGTCGTACGACCCGACCACAGAAAGACGGTACCGGTACACCTCGAAGGGCGCCACGAATTCGCGAGAGAGGGGCGATATCTCCACGATCTCCACGGCTCGCAGTTGCGCACGCGTCGAAATATCGTCGATGAGGTTTGGAACCTCGTTCCCCGCCGGAACGAGCTGGCGCATGACGCCCAAGCTCCGCTCGAAGCCCCCGACGCGCCGCCGAAGCTGCTCGACCGTTCCCTCCCGAAGGTCCTGGCGGGCAGAATCCACCTGGGCCCTCAGGGAATCGATCTCGGAGCGCCACGCGTTGCCCTGCTCCACCATGGACGCCCGCCACTCCGTCCAGAAGAGATAGCCGCCCGCCGCCGCCACAACGATCAGCAGCGCGAGCATCTGTTTTCGTTCCTTACCTGAGACCGCCATCTCGACTACCTCATTGGCCCGGTTGGGCGATAGTCGTGGTTCGAATAAACGCCGAGTCCGCCTCTTGGAAGGTGGCCTCGATGCGGAATGCCCGCACCACCCGATCCTCCTCGACCACCTGCTGCGTCTGGCCGAACACGATGTTGGTCAGCCACGGTGAGTTGGCGAGTTGCCGCTGGAATCGCGTGAACGCCTGAATGTCGGACGTGCGCCCATCCAGACTGAAACGCACCGATATCTGCGTGCCATCGCCCGGACCCTGGTTCTGCGGGCTCCGTACCGCGTCGAGCACCACGAGCCAGGTGAAATCCGGAAGCGCCTTGGTCACCTCTTCCATGATGTGCGGCCATACATACCGGCCGCGGTCGATCTCTCGAATGAGTTCGAGCTCCGTTTCCAGCGAGTCTCGCAAGGTTTCCAGTTTCCGCTTTTGCGCGAGCAGCGTTCGAAACTGGCGCGCCTCCGTCCTCACTTGCAGCAACTGCGGCTCCAGTTGCGCCAGCCGGGCCGTCTCAAACGACCACACTGCCGCGCACACCCCCCCAGCCACGATCCACGTGCCAATCGTGGCCAGCAGAAGGGGATCCTTGAAGCCAGTGAACATGGCACCGAAATCCGGCAGCGAGAGACCGGCTCCGGCTCTTTTTTTCTTGGCACTTGGGAAAAGATTAATCTCGATCATGGTTAGTTCCGCATGGCCAGACCGATTGCTAGCATCAGCAAGGGCGCCACCTCGTCAACATCGAACGCATCGAACACTCCCTTCCTGACCCGGAGACGTTGCAGCGGATTCGCGACCTCTACCGGCATTCCGAGCCGTTGGCTCAGGACCTCTGCAAGGCCCGGGATACGAGCCCCACCGCCAGAGACGTACACCCGTTGAATCGCCGGTGCATCTCTGGAGGCTGATTGGAGAAACGCCGCTGCGCGTTCAACGCCGACAGCGATCTCCTCTCCACGTGCCTGGACGTACGATTCGAGATCAGATCCCTGGTCAATGCCCATAATCAGGTTTTCCGCATCCTCAGACGAGAACCCCCGCTCTCGCTGCAGATCCTCCCGGAATTTTCGCGTACCGACGCTCAGGTCACGGGTGAGAAGCGGAATGCCTCCGTGAAGAATGTTCACGTTGGTCACCTCGTGCCCGATGTTGATCATGGACATTACACCTTCCATCGCCTCCGGATAGTTGAGCTCGAAGGCGTTGTGCAGCGCAAACGCATCGACATCCACGATCTCCGTCGCAAGACCCGCATCCGCCAACAATGTCACTTTCGATTCCACGAGCTCCCGCTTGGCGGCAACGAGCAGGACGTCCATCTGCAAACCGCTCGCGTCCGGATCGAGGATCTGGAAATCCAACTCCACCCCTTCGATGTCGAACGGCACGTGCTGCTGCGCCTCCCACCGGACCACCTCCGCCGCATCACTTTCCTTCATCCGGTCGACCTGGATCTTCTTGATGATGACGTCGCGACCGCCGACCGCCGCCACTACCCGCTTCTGTTTGACGCCCGCCGACGCGAAGAGCCCGCGGATGGCATCCGCGACAACCCCGTGGTCCATCACCTCGCCTTCCACGATTGCGTCAGAGAGGACCGGAGTGATCGCAGCATGGGTCAGCTCAGGCTCACCCCTCCCGTGGTCAATCTCCACGAGCTTGATGAGTCCACTGCCAACATCCAATCCTACGGTCTTCTTTCGTGATCCAAGCCCCAAGAGTGCCATATCTGCCCGTGCCTTAAGGAGATAAGTGGGGTGAGAGGAACCCTACAGTATGGTGCGCCCCTTTTTTTGTCAAGCTCCAACTTACTTTAAGCTACCCACAACAAGTCCATTTTGGGCAGTGACTTAGGTCACTTTCCGACCCCGATCCACGCCCGCTCGCGGAGCGGAGCGGGAAACGCGGCCGCCAGGACCGCCCGATCTACGGCACAATGCGAGCGGACCACCGTTATCCTCTCCTCCGACTCACGGTCCAAATCCCCAACCCAGATCTTCCCCTGAAACCGTCCACCAACTCCCTGAGCCACAAGGCGGCCGCGCACGATCACTACACCATAGAAGCTGAAGCCGCTGCGAACTGTGAGGTCGCCCACTACTACCAGTACTCCCTGGCCCGCGCCCCCAGCCACTTCCAGGTCTCCCGGGGAGTAGATCACCGGCAGGTAGTCGGCGCAGGACGACCGACGGTCCAGGGGAGCCCCCCAATTCCTGGGATCTGAGGCCAGGCAGGCCCCGCCCGAGCTGGACGGGCGAAGGCCCACGTACCGCCTGGGAGGGAGTGGCTTGTTCGCAATTGCCTCCCAATGAGAAAGAGCTGCCCTCCACAGGTCCGGCCGATCTCCGTCCCAGGCTGCCTCCTCCTCGTGGGCACGCGGCCCCCGAGACTCGTCGCAGGGCGCCCCCCCGACCGACCGTGGCGCACTCCGATCCAGCTCGGAGCGCGGCCCACCGGCCACGGGCGCGGGGGCCGGCAGCGGAGGGAAGCCCGGAAGCTCTGGGAGAACCAGGCGAACCAAGAGCCCCACTCGGCGCCTCGCCCGCCCGCTTCGTGCCCCGGCCACCGCCGTAATGAGAAACACCCGCCCTCCAAGCCTCCGAACCTCGGTGGTAGCGGGCGGACGACCGGCCGACCCTCCGCTGGAATCGACCACCGTCAGACCCACAGGCATCGTGTTCAGGGCTCCCCGGTCCCACGTGGCGAGGCGGCGCTGCACCGCGCTCTCGGCATTCGCCAGGGCCTCGACCATCTCGACGGCCCCGCGCCCCATTCGGCGCTCGGTGAACGCCAGAAAGAAGACCCCCGATACGAGAAACGCCGCGGCGAACAAGGCTACCACCGTCACCGCCAGGGCCACACCTCGCCGGGAGACGAAACGAGCAGCCTGGCGGGGACAGGGGGGGTGGGGGCGGGGACGATCTCCTCCGCTCAGCTCCTCGGCGACGGGTATCTGGTGTCGACCCATCCGCGATCGCCCGCCTAGGGCCGAGGATTGTTCCGCAGCACCACCCGAAACTCTAGGCTTGTCCTGGGTTTCGGAGCGTCGTCAGCCATCGAAGGGGCACGCCCGGAAGCAGCCGCGGACACGATGATCGCGATACTCGACACGGAGCCTGGAAGTTCTGTGGGGTGCCCCGCGCGGTCGTAGTACCGAAACTCGAAGCCGCTTGCCGCAAGGGGACCCAAGACCGGTTGCAGATTGGGCCACCGGCCGGCGGACTTGTGGACGCGCCGCATCCCGAGCCACCAGACACCTCGGGAGTCCGCGTAGCGTCTCAGCTGCAACACCTGCAGTGCACGGGCCGGAGCGCCCGCATCCACGTCGGGCAGGCGCGAGACATCAGGACCGCGTACCCGCACCGTCATGCTCGCTGAGCCTCCGGGGCATTGCCGCCCCGAGGAGACGCCCACGACATCAAGACGTAGCCAGTAACCCGCACCGGCGGTGCTCCCTGCCGCAAAGACGAGGAGCGAGTCCATCGCCGGCGTCGGGACACCAGAATCGAGCCAAGCGTACAGGGGTATGGAGCCTGACTCGCTGTCCGGCGGCCGGCAGATAGAGTACAGGCCTCGAGCCGCCTTGTAGGTGAGTGACGACCTGGACATGGAAACGATATCGCCACCCCGGGGGTCGCCGGCGTCCAATTCTCGGAGCTCTTCCGACAGGATGACCGCCGCGCTCCGAAGCGTGTGGTTTACCTCCGCTTGCTGGATTTGAGCGGTGAATGACCGCATCGTCACGTAAAGCACGCGACACACCAAGCCGGCAACCGTGCCGAAGACGGTGATGGCCACTAGCATCTCCACGAGGCTCAGGCCGCGCCGGCTCACGGCGGACACGCGAGGACGGTCGAGAAGCTCTCCACCCGTACTCCCCGGGGTGTAGGAACCTCCACCCGCACCTGGACGCGGGCCGCGGTTCCAGTAGTCACCCTCCAGGAGACCTTCAGGCGATCAGCCGCCGTGTCTCCCTGTGCCGCGGAGGTGCAGCCTCGGTCGAGGAGCGTTTCGAGTCGCTCTCGGACAAGGGCGCTCACGTGGGTCGCCTGCGCTGCTTCGCCCATCATGCGGCTCGCCAGTGCCGCCGTCATCATGACGGCCAGCAGCCCCGTGGTCAGGATGGTGCAGGCGATGATGATCTCGACTAGCGTGAGTCCAACCTCGCCCAGCTTCAACTCGTTGTTCCGGCGAGCCATGTGTCCGGGCCCCTCCTCAGGCATGGCCGGGAGGAATTTGCGGCATGGCAAGCGTCGACACATAACCATGAGCCCGCACGGCAGGAGCAGTTTTGTGCGGACCGGAATCCGGCAGATCTTGAGGGGTTGGAAAGGGGTGTTACCCCGAACCGGTTGGGGCCTCGAGCGCGGTTACGTCAATTGCACGCCGTTTCGCCTTCAATTGTCGCCGGTAGTGGCGGGGGCACGTTGCCATGGAACAGCGCGCAAGTCCCAGGGCTGCCAACGTGCTTGGCTGTTGCGGACCAGCCAGACATCGTAACGGTGATCAACGTTAACGTCACCCCTGTTGAGGGCCTGAACCCAAGCTGGGGTGTCGGAAGCGCCCCATCATAATAAGTGGCGTAATCGTAAAGGTAGGCCTCTTGGGACGTTGCGAGGTGACGGAGATCAGATTTCAACGTGGCGATGTACGCCCGTTCCTTGCTGTTGCCGAACTTGGGAATGGCGACCGACGCAAGAATGCCGAGGATGACTATGACAATGAGAAGTTCAACGAAGGTAAAGCCGTCTTTGCGCGTCCGCATGGTCACTCCTGCAGTCAATCACACAACGATTCGCGGGAAACCGTGAAGAGGCGGCAAAGGGACGGCTGCCGCCTCTTCATGATCGGTCAGGTTAGCCGGTTAGGTGCACCGAGGCTCGCCTTCAGGATCGCCGGCCTTGACCTGTGAACCAATTGCGATGGTGCAGGTCTTGGTGGTGCTCACACCGGAAGACTCAGAGTATGCGTTGCCCAAGTCTTTGGTGTAGGTCGTGTAGTCAGCGAAGTACGACTCTTCTGCGGTCACGAGATTGCGGAGGTCGGACTTCATCGCCGCGATGTAAGCCTTCTCCTTCGTGTTGGCGAATTTCGGAATCGCGATCGCCGCGAGAATTCCGATGATCACCACCACGATGAGAAGCTCAATCAGTGTGAAACCCTTGCGATTCAACATCGATACTTCTCCCGCGGGAAAGGTTAATAAGGGACACGAACTGTTGCTTCCATCGTTAGGAACGCAGGGCTGGATGAAGCAATGTCTGTGCCCTACACCGTGCCAAGCGAGCTAAAGTACTACACGACAACGCCTTATGCGCCACCCCGTGGAAAGACCGACTGATGTGACGGCGGCCTCATACTGCAACGGATATGGCCAGACGCAAGACGCGGAGGGGTAATGCGCATTCTTGCAGTGTTTTGGGGCGCGCAGAGGGTCGCGGATCGCCGCTGTTCCGCTGCCATCACTTGCGACTCTCCCGGGCGCAGCCGCCTGACGACGTCGTCTTCCTAGTGCAGATCCCAACACTGTCGCCCGTTTGCGAACGGCGCCCCGTACCGTCAATGCGGCGGAGTCGATAGCCCGGGACGCCGCGCCAGGCTCGCCGTTCAGCCAGTGGATGAGCGCTTGGGCAAGCTGGCGCCTCCAGGGCGCGGCCTTCGTCGCAGGAGCAGGCCGAGGCACATGCCGATTGGCGCCACGAGGGCTGCACGGGTCGTCGGGCCTGACACACCGTCGGGAGACCGTCGGAGCCTACGGACGGGCAGTGAAAGGGACTGCTTGGGATTGGTGAGAGGAAAACCCGGTTTAGGGAGCGGACATTGTAACCGCCCCGCCGGTCACATTACTGGCAAGCGGTCTGACCCTCGACCGTGGCCGGTGCCACAGGCGCGACGTTACCGACGTAGAGCGCACAGCTTTCAGTGGAGCCGCTATGCTTCGCCGTTGCGGCCCACCCAGACACGCCGACGTTCACCAATGTTATCGTCACCCCACTGGACTGTCTGAACGAGAGGTCGGCCGCCGGGACCGCCCCCTTGTAATACGTGGCGTAGTCGTACAGATAGGACTCTTGGGCCGTGGCCAAGTTATGGAGATCGGACTTCATCGTCGCCACCAGCGCCCGGCCCTTGGTGTTGCCGAACTTGGGAATGGCTATGGAGGCTAGAATCCCAATGATGACCACGACGATAAGGAGTTCCACGAGGGTGAAGCCGTTTTCACGCGTGCGCATGATCACTCCAAGAATCAGTCGGGACGTTAAGCAATCAGCGCCGGC
>JBDHFY010000081.1:0-15059 GCA_039590195.1 Gemmatimonadota bacterium
GAGCCAGCGCTCGTGGGAACAGCGGGTGCCCTTGGTCATCGTGTCGCAGTCGGGCGGTGCGCGAATGCAGGAGGGAGTGTTCAGCCTGATGCAGCTCTCAAAGACATCCGCGGTAGTGGCGCGGCTCCGGCGCGAACGCATTCCCTACATCTCCATCATGACGGATCCCACGACCGGAGGAGTCACGGCGTCCTTTGCAATGCAGGGCGACGTGAACATCGCCGAACCGGGAGCACTGGTCGGCTTTGCCGGACCTCGCGTGATCAAGCAAACGATCCGTCAGGATCTGCCCGAGGGCTTTCAGCGGGCGGAGTTTTTGCTCGAGCATGGCATGCTGGACCTCGTCGTCGCGCGGAGCGAGTTGCGGCAGACGACGGCGCGTTTGTTGCGAATGATGCAAGGACGCTAGGGGCGGAGCCGCACACTGGGTCTCACCTTCGACCAAGCCTGCCACTTGTTGTTTCCCCGAACGGGAGGGTTGCCGGGCGGCGGCACCAAGTGGTCCCTCGGCCCGACTCGGCAGCTCCTGGATGTTCTGGGGCACCCCGAGAGCCATTTCGAGGCGGTCCACGTTGGCGGGTCGCCGCCATGGTGTACGAAGCTCTCCGCGAGACTGGTCGGCGAGTGGGGCTCTATACCTCCCCCCATCTGGTGGACCTGCGTGAACGGATTGTCGTGGATGGCCGGCCCATCAGCGGTGACGCGTTCGGTTCCTGGACGGAGAGACTGCTGCCAGCGATTGAGGAGACCGATGCGAGCTTCTTCGAAGCGACGACGGCCGTCGCGTTTGCCGATTTCGCGGCACGAGGGGCCGGGATCGCTGTGATCGAAGTGGGTCTGGGTGGCCGGTTGGACAGCACGAACGTCGTTACCCCGCTGGTGTCCGCGGTCACGAACGTTGGGATGGATCATACCGAATACCTGGGGGACTCTATCGAGGCCATCGCCACGGAAAAGGCCGGCATCGCCAAGAAGGGTGTCCCATTTGTGGTGGGGGAGACGGATCCGGCTGTCGCCGACACACTCGAGCGTGTGGCCACTTCTCATGGCGCGACGGTCGTCCGCGTCGCCCCCGAAGCGGTCTACGCCGGGGCGCTGGCGATGGAAGGCGCGCACCAGCGACGGAATGCCGCAACGTCGCAGGCGCTGCTCGCACAGCTCCCGGCGTCTCTCCGCCCCTCTGCGGGCCAGTTGCAGTGTGGATTTGCCCGAGCGTGGCTTCCAGGGCGTCTCGATCGACGGGGCAAATGGCTGTTCGATGTTGCCCACAACGTCCACGGGATCGACAGCCTGGTGAAATCGCTCGAGGTGGCCGCCTCACCGCGCCCAGTGCACGCACTGGTGGCGGTGATGAGCGGGAAGGATGTGGGGGCGATGCTGGGGCGGCTGCAAACGGTTGTGGACCGGATCTGGATCACCGATCCCCCAAGTACCCCACCATGGCGCCGACAGGATCCGTATCGAGTTATCGCCGGTGGAATGTCAGGCGTTGAGGTCGAGACCGATTTTGACCGAGCGCTCCAGCGCGTTCAGCGAGGCGCTGGGACCGTTGTCGTCACGGGTTCGTTCCATACGGTGGGTGATGCGATGGCACGCTTGCCCGGATTCCGGCCGCTCGGCTAGATTGTTTCGATGCAAACCAAAGCGCTCCCAGGATTTAGAGATTTCTACCCCGAGGACGCCGCCCTCCGTAATCACATTCTTGACACATGGCGGGAGGTGGCCAGCCGTTACGGATTTGAGGAGTACGACGGTCCGCCCCTCGAGGCCCTGGAGCTCTACACGCAGAAGAGCGGTGACGAGATCACCGGGCAGCTCTACCATTTCCAGGACAAAGGTGGGCGAGAAGTAGCTCTTCGACCGGAAATGACGCCCACGTTGGCCCGAATGGTGGCAGCACGGGCCTCCGCCTTGAAAAAGCCGATCCGCTGGTTTTCTCTGCCGCAGCTATTTCGATACGAGCGCCAGCAGCGGGGGCGTCTCAGGGAGCACTTTCAATTCAATATGGATTTGATCGGCGCGCCCGGCCCTCTGGCCGATGCGGAGATCATCGCGGCCGCCATCGATGTCCTCCGGGAGTTGGGATTCACGGCAAATGACGTTCATGCCCGGATCTCGGATCGGCGCGTCATTGCCGCGCTTCTCTCGGCGGGTGGCGTGAGCGACGAACAACTGCCGGCCGCGTACGCAGCGATCGACAAGATCGAACGTGAGGCGCGCGGGCGGCTCTCCAAGGAGCTGGAGGCGGCAGGTCTTCCCTCGCGCGCGCTGGGCAGCGTTTTCGACGTCGGATCGATCCGCGGTCTGGCCGATGTGCAATCGGCCCTGGCGCAGGTTCCAGACGGTCCGGTGGTCGGAGAGCCGCTCGCCGAGTGCATGGCGGCCCTCAACAGCATGGGCCTCGGCGATTTTGTCACGATCGACTTGTCGATCGTCAGGGGCCTGGCCTACTACACGGGCATCGTGTTCGAGCTGTTCGATACCGGCGGTTCCCTGCGGGCCATCTGTGGTGGGGGGCGTTATGACGGTTTGCTTGACGCCCTTGGTCGAGTAGATCTTCCGGCAGTCGGCTTCGGGATGGGCGACGTCGTCTTGGCTGAGCTTTTGCGTGAGCGGGGCGAATACCCGAATCGTGGTGAGGGCCTCGACGCGTTCCTGGCCGCGGTCACGAGCCAAGATGTGCCGGAAGTGCTTCGACTCGCCCACACACTTCGTGACGGAGGTGTTCGCGTAGAGTATTCACTCAAGACCCAGACAGTGGCCAAGCAGCTCAAGCTTGCCGCGGCACGGCCCGCGCGAAAGGCTGTCGTCATCGGGCCGAGCGAGCGGGAAATGGGTGAAGCCGTCGTGCGGGACCTCCACACCGGCACCGAGGAGCGCGTGAGCCTGGCGACCCTCGAGAACGAGTATCGGTGGTCGTCCGACACCTGAACAGACACCCGATTACACCGGCGCGATTGTTGCCTATTCGCTGCCGCCAGGCGACCTCGTGCGCCCGGCAACGCCACGCTGTTGGGAGAAGCACTACCTGGTGATTACAATTCTCGAGCATCAAAGATGATACCTGAGGTTTATCCGTAATGGGTTCAGAGCAACGTATTACACCTCGCGCGGAGGACTTCAGCGCGTGGTACAACGATGTGATCATGCGGGCCGAGCTCGCCGACTACTCGCCGGTTCGGGGCTGCATGGTGATTCGACCTCGAGGCTACCGCATATGGGAGCTCATGCAGGGGGCGCTTGATGGGATGTTCAAGGACACAGGCCACGAGAACGCCTATTTCCCTCTGCTGATTCCCGAGAGCTTCCTCGCCAAGGAGGCGGAGCACGTGGAGGGGTTTGCACCCGAAACCGCCGTCGTGACCCGCGGCGGCGGCAAGGAGCTCGAGGAGCCGCTCATCATCCGCCCAACGTCAGAGACGATCATCTACGCGATGTTCGCCAAGTGGATTCAGAGCTACCGCGACCTTCCGGTGCTCATGAACCAATGGGCAAATGTGATGCGGTGGGAAATGCGCACACGCCTGTTCTTGCGAACCACAGAATTTCTGTGGCAGGAAGGGCATACGGCCCACGCCTTGCCGGAGGAGGCCGAGCACGAGGCACGGATGATCCTGGGGATCTACCGGCGGTTCATGGAAGACTGGATGGCGCTTCCGGTCATCACCGGCGTGAAGACGGACGCAGAACGATTCGCGGGTGCGATACACACCTACGCATGTGAAGGCCTCATGCAGGACAATAAAGCCCTGCAGGCCGGAACGACTCACAACTTGGGGCAGAATTTCGCGAAGGCGTTTGGGGTGGACTTCCAGACGGCCGATGGCGGCGTCGAGCATGTCTGGAGTACGTCTTGGGGTGTGTCAACTCGACTCATCGGAGCTCTCATCATGGCTCATAGCGACGATCGGGGTCTGGTGTGTCCGCCGAAGCTCGCCCCCATTCAGGTTGTCATCGTGCCCATTTGGAGAACCGATACCGATCGTCAAGCGGTGTTGCAGGTATCGCAGGCCGCAAGTGAAGAATTACAGCGCCTCGGAGTGCGGGTGACGGTTGATGACCGAGATGAAATGAAGCCTGGAGCCAAGTACTACGAGTGGGAGGCCCGAGGGGTACCTGCTCGGCTCGAGATCGGGCCGCGCGAGGTCGCGGAGGGGCGGGCCGTGCTCGCGCGGCGCACCGGTGGGAAGGTGCAGGTGCGCATGCAAGAGCTCGGAGACTCGGTGCAGACCGGGCTGGAGTCGATCCAGGGGAACCTGCTCGACGGGGCGAGAGTCCGGCGGGAAGAGTTCTCCCATCGCGGTGTGACCAAAGAGCAACTCATTGAGCTGATGGAGGGAACCGGCGGATTCGCGTACGGAGGTTTCTGCGGAAGTCCGGTCTGTGAAGCTGCTATCAAGGAGCGAACCAAGGCAACGATTCGAGCTCTGCCCGATGAGGAGTTCCGGTCTAACAAGGCACCAACCCATTGTGTGTGGTGCGGCGAGCCGGCGACCAGCGAAGCGGCGTGGGCGAAAGCATACTAGGGATCTCCAACCGCCTGCTCAAACGCGTGGCGGCGGATGTGGGAACGCCCGTCTACGTGTACAGCGCAAACGCAATGCGGGACCAGTGGATGTCGCTCCGCGAGGCGTTTGCTTCGGTGCCCCACCGAATCCACTATTCCGTCAAGGCAAACAGCAATTTGACCGTTCTCGGTCTGATGCGGAGTCTCGGCGCGGGAGCCGACATCGTGTCAGGAGGAGAGCTGGCGCGGGTGAAAGTCGCAGGGTTTGCGCCGGAGGACGTTGTATTCAGCGGGGTAGGCAAGACCCGAACGGAGCTCGAAGAGGCTGTCGACTGGGGCGTCGGACTCATCAACGTCGAGTCGGCAGGGGAGCTGGACCTGCTTGCCGGACTCGCCGATCGTGTGCGAGAGCCTGTCCGGGTCGGGATTCGCGTCAACCCTGACGTCACGACCGAGACGCATCCCTATACGAGAACGGCCGAACGAGGGATGAAATTTGGAGTGCCGCCCGACCAGGTGGGGGACCTAGCTCGGATCGTTACGGCGGCGAGTGGGCTCGAGCTGACGAGCGTCGGCATGCATCTCGGCTCGCAGATCTCGGATGCGGCGCATTACCGCGAGGGGGCCGAGAAGCTCGTTGGCATCGTGAGCGAAGTGCGCGCTGGCGGCATCGACACCCTGACGTCCGTCGATGCCGGGGGCGGGATGGCGATCACGTACACGACGGAGCGGGGACTTCAGGTGGACGATCTCGCAAAAGCGGTGGCGCCTTTGTATCACCAGACGGGCCTCACCGTGCTGGTCGAGCCAGGGCGATTCCTCGTGGGCAACGCGGGCATTCTTCTCACGCGTATCACGTACCGAAAACACACGGGCGGCCGGGATTTCCTCATCGTCGATGCGGGCATGAACGATTTCCTCCGGCCGAGCCACTACGGGGCTGTCCACGACATGACCGTCGTGGATTTCGGTGACGGCGCGCATTCCACGACCGATGCCTCCGGACCCGTGGATGTGGTGGGTCCGATCTGTGAGACTGGTGACTTCCTCGGTCTCGGGCGGGAGCTTGGCGCGGTCGGGTGTGGCGGACTCTTGGCTGTTTGTGGCGCAGGAGCGTACGGTTTCTCCATGAGTTCCACCTACAATTCGCGCCCCCGGCCGGCGGAGGTGTTGGTGGATGATGGCCGCTACGCGGTCGTTCGACGACGCCAGCAATACGAGGAATTGTGGCGGGGCGAAGTGCAGACACCGGAATGGATCTGATGAATCACGTGACCCAGCACGGCAGCGGACACGGATCTGCCCCACGGACAAGACGGATGCAGGAGGGACCGCAATGAGCGTGGGGCAGGGGGGAATCTTGATCCTGGATTATGGCTCCCAGTTCACTCAACTGATTGCCCGGCGCGTCCGGGAGGCGCGGGTGTATTGCGAGATCCAACCGCCTCACCGCTCGGTGGACTGGATCAAGGGTCGTCGCCCCGACGGCATCATCCTCTCAGGAGGACCCGCCTCCGTTTATGACGAAGGAGCGCCGAAGCTCGATCCGGAGATTCTGGAACTGGGGATACCGATCCTGGGGATCTGCTATGGGATGCAGCTCATTGCGCAGCGTTACGGGAGTGAGGTGCTACGCGCGGCTGGGCGTGAGTATGGCAGGGCGGATATCCACGTCTGTCATGACGGCGGGCTGTTTGCCGGATTCCGTCGTGACGACCGTCTCGCCGTGTGGATGAGCCATGGGGACACTATCTGTGAAGCACCGCCTGGGTTCGTCCCCACCGCCACAAGCGACAGCACGTCGGTGGCCGCCTTCGCACACGAAGAGCGGTCCATCTACGGACTGCATTTCCATCCAGAAGTCGTGCACACGCCCCGCGGTGGCGAGATGCTCCACAACTTCCTGTTCCGCATCTGTCACTGCGAGTCGAGCTGGACTCCCGGCCATTTCATCGCGGACCAAGTGGAGGAAATCCGGTCGCGTGTGGGTCCGGCTAAGGGTGCTATCTGCGGGCTCTCCGGCGGGGTAGACTCGGCGGTGGCGGCGGCTCTCGTTCATCGGGCCATCGGTGACCGTCTGACGTGCGTCTTCGTGGACCATGGGCTCCTGAGGAAAGGAGAGCGCGAACAAGTCGAGGCCATGTTCCGGACGCAGCTCGGCGCGAATCTCTGTGTCGTCGGAGCCCAGGAGCGGTTCCTCCGCGAGCTCGAGGGAGTCGTGGACCCCGAGGAAAAGAGGCGACGCATTGGGCACACCTTCATCGACGTGTTTGAGGAGGCCGCGAAGGGCGTCGAAGGAGAGATCGAGTACCTGGTGCAGGGAACGCTCTATCCGGACGTCATTGAGTCGGTCTCGCCGCGGGGCGGGCCATCTGCCACAATCAAGACCCACCACAACGTCGGGGGACTCCGTCCTGAGCTGCCGTTTGAACTGATTGAGCCCCTCCGTGAGCTGTTCAAGGACGAGGTGCGGAATGTGGGACGGGAACTCGGGCTCTCCGAGGAGATCGTGGGACGACACCCGTTCCCGGGCCCCGGGCTGGCGATTCGGATCCTCGGCCCGGTCACGCAGGGCGCGCTGGATGTCCTGCAGTCGGCCGACTCGATATACATCGAGGAGATTCGAGAGCACGGACTCTACGATGAGATCTGGCAGGCGTTCACGGTGCTGCTTCCGGTCCAGTCCGTGGGGGTGATGGGTGACTCCCGGACCTACGAGAACGCTGTTGCACTGCGCGCGGTCACGAGCAGCGACGGGATGACGGCAGATTGGTATCAGTTCCCACCCGACGTCCTCGCTCGAATAGCTAATCGGATCATCAACGAGGTTTCGGGTGTGAACCGGGTCGTCTACGACGTGAGCTCGAAGCCGCCGGCGACGATCGAGTGGGAGTGATCGAGTGGGAGTAGGGGTCGACTGCTGGCAGGGAAAAGCCGGGTCAAGAGCTCTTTTCCTCGAGAAGTGCCAGGAATCCGTCGGGGCTGTCGATCACACCGAGTCGGTCGGGCACCACCGGCTCCTTGGCGAACTGCGCTATTTTGCCGAGGACCGGCAGGTATTGATTCGAGACTTCGAGGGGCGGGGCCACGATCAAGAAGAAATTGTAGACCGGTTTGTTGTCGATTGCCTTGAAGTCGATGCCCTGGGGCTTCCTGCCAAATGCGACTCGCAGGCGGCTGACCACCAGTGATCGACAATGGGGGATGGCAATTCCACGGCCGATGCCCGTCGAACCCAGGTTCTCGCGGCGCTTGAGCATCTTGAACAGAATGCCGCTCGACTTTTCATCGAGAGAGAGAAGTGCAATGAGTGCCTTGAGGATCTCGTCCTTCGTCTCCCCATTGAGATCTAGGTCCACGGCATTGGGCGAAAAGAATTCTCTGAGATGCATGCTTTGGTCCGGGTCGCGAGGTACCATCGGGCCGAAACGTAACGGGAACCGGACAAAGCTGTCAAACCAGCTCCTGTTGCTCGGTCTTGGGGAGAAAAGTTAAATTCGGCGTATGCGTTTTCCCTACCCGACCGGACATGCTGTCCCGCTCTTTCTCGCTCCAATGGCGGGCGTGTCGGAACCTCCGTTTCGGAGGGTCTGTCGCGCCTTCGGCGCCGATGTCGTGGTCTCGGAATTCCTCTCCTCGGAGGGGCTTCGGCGGGGGGTGAAGAACGTCCGAGACGGGGCCTATTTCACGCCGCCCGAGCGACCCATAGGCATCCAGCTCTATGGGGCCGATCCCGGCGTGATGGCTGAAGCGGCTGAGCTGGTGACACGGCACTATGCACCGGATTTCGTCGACATCAACTTCGGTTGCCCGGCAAAGAAAGTCGTCAGGCGCAACGGAGGGTCGGGCTGCCTCAAGGATCTCGGCCTGGTGCAACGGATCATCCAGGCGGTTCGGAGCGCCACCGACTTACCGGTAACGGTGAAGATTCGGTCTGGATGGGACGAGGAACACCGTGATCCGGTTGGGGTGGCGCTGGCGTGTCAGGATGCCGGCGCCCAGGCGCTCACGCTGCACCCGAGGACCCGGACGCAGATGTACACCGGCCACGCGTGTTGGGAGGAGATTGCGGTGGTGGTGGAAGCCCTGGACATTCCCGTCGTGGGCAACGGTGACATCAAGACCCCGAAAGATGCGTATCAGATGCTGAGACAGACCAAGTGCGCGGGCGTGATGATTGCCCGAGGGTCGTTCGGCAATCCCTGGATCTTTCAGCAAACTCGAGATTTGCTGGACGGGCACGCTCCGCGCCCAATTCCGGGCGCGGCCGAGCGATTCGCCGTGGCGATGAGGCATGCACAGCTCGCCGTGGAGATCCAGGGGGACGATCGCAAGACGGCGATTGAGTTTCGCAAGCATCTGGGGTGGTACACTCGAGGGGTCCCGGGGGCCGCGGAGCTGCGCCGTGAGCTGCACCAAATTGAGTCGATGGCCGATGCTGATCGGATCTTCCGCCAATACCTGGAGCCGGGTCGCGCCGTGGTCTGATGCCGGCTAGCCAACGACCCTCTCAGACCGCGACGTCGACATCGCGCACCTACTCACTCAAATGACTCTGCTAGCTCTGCTCGGTAGCTTGGCGATCGGCCTTCTGGCCGGTGGCTTTACCGTTCTGCTATGGCATCGCTACCGGCGGCAACCGACCGTACCGATCGCCCTACCCGCCAATGTCGAGCACGTGTTGGACCTGGTCAGGCGCGTTCACAATGCCACGCTGGCCTGCTTGGTGGGCTCGGGGGACTCACCCCTCGTGATCGCCGGCGATTCCTCGAAGGCCGTCGTCGACCGAACCCTGGCCGTGGCGAAACTCGCCATCGAAGATGGGCGCCAGCGGGTCATGCCCGTTGAGGAAGGTGGCACGGGGAGTATCGTGGCGTTGGGGGACTTCAGCCTCGGTGCCGCGCTCCTGCTCGAGACAGAACAGGCTGCAGATGCGACGGTCGCCGACGTCGGACGCGATCTGCGCCGGCTGCTTGCCGAGGTGCACCTGGAATCCGGCCGGAGGAGCGCGCTGCCTCCGGGGGCCTGGGGCCGACGGCAAGGTCTTCCGTCGGGCCTCGACACCCTCCCGGCAGTGTCTTCGGGGATCTGTGAGCGAGCGCGGGCCATGTCCGGGCGTGCGACGGCGGTGGTGGTGCGGGACCGTACAACCGAGACGGCTACCGTCATTTCCGTTTCCAGGGGTGCCGACCGGCGACTCATCGGCGAGACGGTGACACCTGAGTCGGCGGTAGGGCGCGCGTGCATGGGCGACATGCCGGTTGTGGCGCGCTCAGGAGAGGACATTTTTGGCCGGCTGCCGAGTGACCGGCGGCGGCGGCACGATCAGGGAACGGCCTATCCGCTGAGGGATGGGCGGGAGAGCTGCGGTGCCCTCGTCATCTTCGGCAGGAGCGAGGGGGTGGATCCGGCGGTGCGGGAGCAGGTGCTGGGGCTGGCCACCGACATGGGGGCAAGATTGGCAGCCGCAGCCGCCGTTCAGTCAGCAGAGGCCCGTGCGTTGACGGACTCTTTGACCGGTCTTCCGAACCGGAAGGCGTTCGAACAGGCTATGGCGATGGTTCCTGACGCTGCGTGCTCGTTGCTCTGTGTGGATATCGACAACTTCAAGAAACTGAACGACGAGTTCGGCCATGCCGCCGGCGATGCGGCCCTCAAGCACCTTGCCCGGATATTCCGGGGGGCCCTCAGAGAAGCCGATGTCCCGGCGCGCATTGGTGGCGAGGAGTTTGCCCTGTGGCTTCCCGGCGCGACCCTGAAGGTGGCGGTGGAGATCGCCGAGCGCGTGCGAAAGGCGGCCGCCGAGACCCGTTGGGAGTGGGCGGGCCGCGAGATCAAGCTCACCTGTTCCATCGGCATCGCCGCTCGCCCGGAGACCACGCCCGAAGTTGCCAACTTGGTGACGGCCGCCGATGCAGCTCTTTATCGGGCCAAGCGGGCCGGACGGGACCGGATTGAGGTCGCGTCGCCAACACATTGACTGGCAATAGGTTAGACGATAGCTTAAGAGATCTCAAACATTTTGGGGGCGACTGGTTTCGACGGGCCCTGTGATGGGGTTGCTGCGTGTCCAGGATCCTGGTGCCCTGGTAAAAACACCGGGAAACTAACAACTGCCAACACTCCAATGGCACTGGCTGCGTAAGCTTCGGCTTCACGCACCTGCTCTCGTGGCAGCCCGCCTGAGGCGGCGCGGGGGTATCGCAAAATCAGGCTGCTGCTTCGCGTCGCTTTCGCGCGTTGCTCAAGCTCTAGGAAGATTGTTCGTCGGTAGGCTGGTTGTGCGCCAGCCGGCGGAGACCTGAAGCGCAACCTACGCACGTAGACGCGGCTTTGGATCGAGGTTCGGACCGGGGTTCGATTCCCCGCGCCTCCACTACAACCCCTCCCATTTTTACTGGCCTCCCGCGCCCTCAACTGGCGTGGGTGTGCCGTATGTGTGCCTTAACCGTGCTTTCCTAGCGGTCCTGGACGACCTTCTCCAGCCCTTCCCGGAGGTCCGTCTCGTTGGTGATCGAGTACCGGCGGTAGATCGCCTCTGAGGCGTGCCCCACCCACCTCCATGGCCACGGACCGCGGCGCACCGGCTCAAGGCGCCGAACGGCCGTTCGGCGGAAGTCGTGCGGGATACGACCGATGAGCTCCGCCTTCTTGCAGCCGGTGCGCCACGCCTGGCGGATGCTCTTGACCCGTCGTGCCTCCCGGTAGAACACCCAGGGCACCACCTCACCCGCCCGACTCTGGACGGCCTTGGTCTCGGCCCGCAGGTGCTCCAAGAGCTCCCGGAGCTGGGTGTTCTCTGAGCCCCGCGCGGGCCTGACGCGGTTGGCTTCGTGCCCTCTGCATTCTCTGTGGCAACCGCCTCCGCGCTATTGGTCCCGCCCCTCAGCGCCCCAGAATACCTTCACAGCCACGTCGTACGGAACGAGAGCCAGCGTCGAATTCGGTGGTCGGCGGAGGAGCATCATGGGACGGCGCCCAGGAAAACGCTCCATCAACGTTTCGTTGTCTTGCGGCCCCAAGTCACGCGCGAACATGACACCGTGTCCGTCGAGCCCGGGTAAATCTCCCTGCCAGACCAGTCTCATCAAAGGTATCCCCCCGTACCGATCCGACTGCGCTTCACGCAGACACTCCGAAGTCAGCACCTCGTCAGGGCGAGTTCTCACCACCACGCCCGATGGCAGTCGTGTAGGCCGCGAACCATCGGTGGCTCCAACAGCGAATTCGATGGCCGGCAATGCGCGTGCTTGCCCTGTCGGGGAGTCAGACCGGTATGCCGTTACAAACTCATGTAGTCGACAGCTCGCATTCTGCTGAAGCGCGGCCAAAACCGAATCCGCGCGCATTCCGTGGGACAGCAGTTTGGAAGCCATCCGGTCGTTCCACATGTCATGTACGAATACCAGGCTAGCAAACGGAGTCTGCGGTGGTGCAAGTTGAGCGCCAAACCGATCGGCAAGGTCCCGCACGTCACGCGGAGTCCGATATCCGAGACCCACGACTGCCGTTATGATCAGCGCCGCACCGGCGAACACCCGGGGAGAGAAAGACTGTCGGAACACCAGCAAGTCCTTCGGTATCCCTCGCACCAAGTGTAGCGATGCAACCGCGGCGAGCAGACACCATGCCGGCGCCACGTCACCGAGCATTCTCGGGCCCAGGAAAAGGTCGTGATGCCAATAGAACGCCTGCGACAACACCGGCATCAACGCCCACGCGACGAGCAATCGTGAGCTGTTCGATAGAGTGCGCGAAAAGGCCAGGAAAAGCCCGACGATGAGAACAACGGAGATCGGTGTCCTGAATAGGGAATAGCCGAGGGCAAGCAGGTCGGACGACGCGTACCCGAGCGCCTCGATGGGTCCAAAGGAGTTGCCCCACGGATCGGTATGGAAACCGAGGCCGTGGCGTGGCCCCAGGTAGGAGATATACCCGAAGCGGAACGGACTGCCGAAGAAGCGCGCATTATACGCGGCAACCACCAAGATCATCGGAAGCGCACCGAAGAATGACGCCGCGATCCGCGTGGCCAGGTATCGAAACTCGTCCTCGCGTTGTTTGAGACCGGTGAGCCACACCCCAACCGTGACCACGCCGCCGACGGTCACCGCGGTCAACGGGCGGGTCGCAAAGACGCCGCCGACCGCGGCCCCGGCTATCACCGCCCAAGCCAACCCGTCGTCCCGCGCCCTCAGCGCACAGTAGGCCGCGACAGCAATCAATGCCGTCGCCGTGACGTGATTCATGGATGCCGCCGCAAGGGAGATCAGGAAGAGACTGACCGCAACCAGGATGGCTCCCAATCGGGCAAGCACCCGATCATGTGGAAAGAGCCGCTCGGCAACGAGCGCGGTGAACAGTGTCGTCACGGCCATCAGTATCGGGCACACCACCCATACCAGGCCAAGGCGGAGCCCAACAGCCAGCAGGGCCATGTGGCCCGGTGGATACTGGGAAATCCAGCGACTCTCCGCAACAAAAGTGTTGGCAAAAACCCAGAACTCGAAAGGAAAGCCCGCCGGCCCGGCCGCCATGCCATCCGCGAAGTACCTCGCGTGGACGAGCTGAGCCATGCCGTCGACCAACGGCGGCGCACCGTCCCATATGAAACGGGACAGGAAAAGGGCCACCCCACCCGACAGCACCGCTAGGGTGGTGACGAAGCCAGGAGTGTTAAAGGTGGCGAGAACGGCCCCGAGCTGTGTCAGCCACCGCTCGTATGTAGCACGGCGCATCAGGACAGCGGTCACGCCGGCAACCACGAGCACCAGGATAGTGCCCCTGAGCAACAAAGCGGCCTGAGCCTGGCTCAAGCGAACGACATCCGCGGAGACCACTCCCCCCACTCCCCCGGGCCCGCCGTCGCCGGAAAGCAGCCGCCAAAAAGGCACGACCACCAATGCCGCAAGCGCAATACCCGTGGTGCGGCGCAGTGTGGTCCACATCTATCGGTTCCGGTTCATTTGTTACGAGGAGAGCACGTCAGGAGATGTATCCGAGGCCGCTCAGGCGTTGTCGGATGATCTCTTCACCCTTCTCCGAGCCACCTGAATCCTGGGACGACGAGGGCGCTTGCCCGGCAATAAGCGAACGTCCTTGCATCGATGGTGGAATGTCACAGCCGCCCAATTCGAGCAACGTTGGAGCGAGGTCCAGGAGGTGAACCCCGCTCAGTTCGCCCTTCAACGGACTATTGGAGGAGGCGAGGATGAATGCACCGAACTGGGCATGGTTGCAATCATCCGGACCGGTGTCGTTCTCCTGAACGTGCATGGTAGGATACCCGACACCCCCGACCGAACGCCAAGCCAAGTCTGCGAAGTGCACGACGAGGTCTGGTGCGACGTTGCGGACGTTCTTGTAGATCTCTTCGGGCTTCATGGCCACCGTTCCCAAAGGATCGCCTTTGTCATCGACGGTTTCCTCGAACATCGCCCTGACCTCGTCGCGAAACGACTCATACTCGGCAGGATCAATGGCGCCACGTGGTTCGCGCCCCTTCACGTTGAGAAACACTCGCTCGTAGTAGCCTCCCTCGCTCCAGACCTTGGTCTCGTCCCAATTCACGTCGAGCCTGGCAAACGGAGTGACCTCATCTGGATACTCGTTCAACACGAGAAGTCCCTTTTGCGCGAGCCACTCGTTGACGCAGAATCCCCCGTCGAGGGGTCGAGCACCGTGATCCGACAAAACGAGGACGACTGTGTCTTCCCTCAAGAGCTCGAAGGTCTTCCCGATTTCCCGATCGAGATAGCGGTAATAGTCCCTGATGACGTCTTTGTAGGGATTGTCCGGCTCGTAGAGCACATGGTGAGGATCGTGGTATTTCCAGAACCCGTGATGCACCCGGTCGAGTCCGATCTCCACGAACTGGAAGTAGTCCCACTCAGCGTGTTGCAGGTAGTGTCGCACGACCTCGAAGTGCCGCCGCGTCATGTCGTGGATCTGCTCCTTCAACCAATCCTTGTCCTCCGTGCGAAACCCTTTGACGTCGACCGGATATTCGCCGACAAGCGAAGCGATCTCGTCCTTGATCGACGCCGGATGAGTATAAACGTCTGTGGCGGGATCGGGGGTCATAAAACATCCCACGCAGATGCCATTGACCTTCCGCGGCGGAAAGGACGGCGGCACACCGATGATGACGGAGCGGCCACCCTCGATCGCGACCTGATCCCAAACCGCCAGCTCTCTGATCGAACGCGCATTCACGATCTGGAGACCTTCGTACGAATGATCTGCCCGGTTGCGAAAGCCATACACGCCAAGCGATCCGGGATCCTGGCTGGTGGCCATGCACATCCACGCGGGGACAGTGATCGGTGGGATAACACTCTCCAACCGGCCGTAGCAACCGCCTTCCATGAGGCGCCGCAAGTTGGTCAGGCGTTCATCGGCAAAGAGAATCTCTGGGGCCGCACAATCGAGACCAACGACGAGTATCTTCATGTCAATAGACGACCTCTTTGCGTGGCGGATCGCTTCTCGAGACGCAGAGCGCACACGATACGCTCACTCCGTTTGTTAGCATCTTCAGCGAGATGTGTCC
>JBDHFY010000082.1:0-15239 GCA_039590195.1 Gemmatimonadota bacterium
CCATGATGGGGGCCGGCGCGGTAGCCGGCCTCATCGAGCTGCTCCAGGGTCCGATCCCATACCGCAGCGCCGACGTGTGGGATTTTGTCGCCGGGACGTTGGGTGCGGTCGTCATGGGCGGCATCCTTGGGCTTCGCCGGGGGGCAAACGAGCATACGGAACCGACTGCCCGCCGCCGGGCAGTGAGATGATGTGCTGTGGTTAACGAGCTAGACCGTGAGTTCGGCGCCGCACTTCTCGCAGTACCACGCCGTGGCCGGATTGGGAGCGTCGCACGAACTGCACTTGAATGTCTGCGCGTCATCGTTCGTCTCGGAGACGGCGGTGGCGCTGTCCTGTTGCGTCGGCGTCTTGGCGGAGCCGGCGACCGGCTTCTTGGGGGCCCGTGCGGAGGGAGCGGCCGGCGTAGCCGCCTGCTGCATGTGACTGCCACTGGCTCGCTTGGGTGACGGGCCTTGCGCCTCATCCTCGGTCACCGACTTGAGAAACGCCAGCTCGTCGAATGCTCCGGTCGGTCCCGAGGGTTGGCGAGTGCCTTTCTTCCCGGTCGCTTCTGTCTTCCCGTTGGCCGGCGCGCCGGCCTTGCCAATGCGCGAGGAGGTCGGTGTCGACCCGCTCTTGCCGTTCTTTGACCGGGGGGGCTGCTTGGCGACCGACTCAGCTTTGCCGTGTGCCGGGGAGGAGGGTCGGTCGGGCCGAGAGAACATCCCTGACTGTCGCTCTTCGGCGCGCTTGAGATACGCACCGACGGGCTGAGATCCGGTCATGGACGCATCCCGCTTCGCAGCGGTTTTTTGCGGGCCCGCCTCGGCTCCCGCTTTCGGGCTTTTTGCGATGCCATGCGGGGAGCCGAGCAGCTCCTTGAGGCCGGAGATGTCGCTCTCGACGGCCTTCAGCTCGTCACGGAGCTCGTCCAGCTCCCCCTGAACCTCGGAGCGCAGTTCGCTCCACTGCTCATCGTCTAACTCGCGAGCAATGACTTCTCCAGCTCGGCGCCACGGCCTTGCAGCTCTTCGGTGACTTCGTCCATTCGCTTCTGGTAGCCCTGCCGGACGCGGTCACGTACATGAGCCGGCGACTCGTCCGCCGGGTCGCTGAGCCGCAGAATCCACTCGCCGGTCTTCCGGCGCTCATCCAACAGGCGCTCGATCCCGTCTGAAGACTTGGATGAACGTTTGGACATCACAATCCTCCCGCTACGTCTGTGCCAGCGGTCACGGCGCGTTTCGCGGCCCGTGGACTGGATCCTGGCTTGCACGCGCGGATAAAAGGCCGAATCCCGACTCCCTCGGCCGGAATCCACACGGTTTTCCACTAATAATCTGGGTACAACGAGAGAATTTTCCCGTGAGTGCCGTCACATGGTGTGCTGGGTCACACCCAGCGGAGGACGGTACACTTGGGCGGGAGGTTCTGCCGTCGTAATGTTGCACATCGGCGGGGGTCAATCAGTGATCTCGATCTCACATGATGAATGTGAGGCGCAGCACTCGCCCGATCGCCAGGCGTGCCACATGGGTACCATGACGTTGATGTCCCGCTCGCCAATCTGGTGGATTGCGACTAGCGGCCCACCGGACGCAGTTGCTTCCAGCGCTCGATGAATTGAACGGCAGCGTTGACGAAGGCTTCGGTGGCCTGCTGTCCTTGCTCAGCGCTGGCCTCGTTCAGGTCACGCACCCCCCAAACACCGGTGCTGGACATCTCTCTGGCTGAGGTCCGCTTACCCGTTTCCTCGGCCTTCAAACCCTCCGCGAGAAATACGCGAAGCACCGTTGGGTCTTCTGCCAAGACGTCCGGCAACATCCGCTGCAAATGCTCCGGCATGGTGACGGTCGCCGTTTCCGCGCTTGCCATGTCGACCAAGGCGGGGAGCAGATAGAGCGACGACGAGGTCTCACCCACCCCTCCGTGGCGGTCGAACACCGGACGCTCGGGAGCTCCAGCGGACTCGGAAGGCGAGCGAAAAGGTGCTGCGGCAGCCCCGAGCTCGACGGCAACCCCCGGTGTTTCCTGATTGATGCGATCGACGATGAAGTCGGAAATGGCCCGATTGCCACCGTGGGAGTTGAGGATCAGGAAGCGTCGAAACCCATGGTGAACGAGACTCTGGGCAGCCTCGACGTAGACCTTCTGGATGGTTTCGGCCGATAGGGTAATCGTGCCCTCGAAGCCCATGTGATAGGGCGACTGACCCGGCATAAGGACCGGTGCCACGAGCACGTCGGTGCGTTGTGCGATGAGCTTTGCACGTTCCACGCCGTTCAGGAAGTCTGTGCCGATGGGCAGATGCAGCCCGTGCTGCTCGAGGGACGCAACCGGAATGATGACCATGTCCGTCCGCGTCAACAGGTCCCGCACCTCGGGCGCCGTCATGTGCGGCAGGTAGTTCTCGACCTTGTGCTGATCCCACAGCGGATTGACCTGGGCGGCCATGGTGCTCGGTACAAAGAGCGCGACCCAAAGCAGGAGATGGAATGCTCGCACCGTTTTCATACGGACCTTCCTTGCGCTGGAGTGCGGCCGGCAGATGATCCCGGTCTTGGTTCCTGGCATTTTTTCACGAAATACCCAGTGACATGTTGTCGCGCAGCCCGACCCTCGGCAACCTAACCCCTATCGCGGCGTGATCGATATCCGCAACCGATAATTCGCCGCACGCACATCGGCGTTCGGCAGCGGGGTTCTCGGACATGGTTGGATGAGACGAGCGACAAGTCGACGGCTGGAGATCACCTACTGGTGCACGGTGTGGCAGTCACTGCAGGTGCTGAGCTCGCCGGGCGAGCCGCGCAAGGAAGCACGCGAGCCCGTTGTGAAGTGCAGATCCATGGGGGGGGTGGGTCCCTGGGCGGAAGCGGCGCCATGACACTCGGTGCACAGCGCATCGGTGTTGTGTTCGGTGAGAAGGCTTCCCTCGGCACCTCCATGCATGGCATGACAGCCGGTGCATGGCTGGCTCGCGTGTCCAGCGAGCGAGTAGGTTGCCGGATTGTGGCAGTTGCCGCAGATAGTCTGGAGCTCGGGCGCGGAGAGCGGTCCGAAATCTCGGCGGTGCGGGTCGTGGCAGGTCGTGCATTCAAGGTGCAGGCCGTCGGCTCCGGCGCCCCAGATGCTCATGCTCCGCGTGCTGCGCACGGAGCGTGGATCAGGCAGACGCCCGAACCGCGGAAAGGCCTGCGAGCTTTCGATCCGCCCTAACGGGTGGTCGTCTGAAAGGTTGAGTCCCAGGTAGGTTCCGGTGGTGATCGCCGGCGGGGCCCGAGTGGCAAACTCCGGTTCCCGCGCCCTGAACTCCGGCGTCCCGTGGCAGCGAAGGCAGCTTTGGGAGATCCCGCTGAGCCCCGGCGCCTGAGCCTGCGCGAGCTGTTCCCACATACCTCGGTCCACGCCTCCCTTGAGAGCGTAAACGCCAGCATCTCCCTTGTGCGTGCCATGACAAACTCCGCAGCCGTCTGTGGGATCGGGTGCTGACGGGCTCACAGGATGTTGCGCCTGCACGGGATTGGCCAAGGCGAGCACCGTTAGAGCCAACAGCCAGACGTGCCTCACTCAGAAACTCCTTGTGGCCCGGAGTGACAACCGATGCTCGGAGTGCACGAACCCTGCAGTCCACCAGTTGCGGTTGTACATGAACTGCATGCTCGTCAGGCCCGCGCGCCACTCGGTCTCGAGGCTTCCCCCAACCACCCGGTCAGAGCTTCCCACATCGACTTCCCCGACTTGCGTCCACGACGACCCCCACGTCGCCAACCTCCCCCGGACACGGAGGCGCTGCATGGGAAGCCATTCCACGCCGCAGTCGGCCGAGATGACGTTGAGCGCTCGTTCGCTCCGCGAGAGGTTCACGGTGGCGCCCAGCGACGCTCGGAGGTTGAACAAAGGAGTCCAGGAGTAGGCTCCGCGAAAGCGGTAGCCGGTGACGTCCAGGCGATCCGATCGCAGCAACCGGTGTTCGCCAAGGAACACGACCATTCCTGCGGGGAAAGTCTTTCTGAATCGGAAGCCGGTAGTGAAATCGTTTCGGCCCAGAAACACGAGATTGGAAACGGAATTCTCAGAGGCACTGCGCACGGCACCGGAATGGTACAGCGTCAGTCCGGCCACATCGACGCTGACTCCGTACGCTCCGCTCAGGCCACCCGAGCTACCCTCCGGCCCGAGACGATAGGCATAGTCCACCAGTACCGAATCTCCTGTCTGGATGCGACCTGCCGGGAGCACGAAGAGTTCGGCCAACGGTCCCGCTTGCACGAGGCGGTAGTCCACGTCTGATGCGTAGATGAGCGTCTCATCGCCGTTCGTGACGACGATGGCCCCCGGCTCGACGTAAGCGTGGTTCAGGGTGAAACTGCCTGACGCTCCGAGGACGTGGAGCTCGTTGAGCACCGTTACCAGCCCGTCGTCCGTGGGCTCAGACCGGAAACGCTCGTATTCCAACGAAACATTTGTCGCCAGCCGCCCACCGACGGGCAACGGCAAGCTGTAGGACAAGCTTGGACCGACCCGAAACATCGACTGCCGACTGCCCTCATGTCGGTCGGACTGGGACATAACCCGGGCCACGGCTCGAAGGTTGGGCAGAACGAGAAAGGTCAGTGCTCCATCCCCGAAGTTGCTCCGCGAGCTGCCCGCGGCAGTCGCTTGGCTGGAGATTCCGTAGCGGTAATCCGAGCTGATGGTCCACGTGTGCTGGAGACGCACTGCCTCCCGCCATGCGAACCGCTCGTACGGGGAGTTGCCGTGCCGATCCAGGTACTGGACCGACGTGACGAGACGGCTGCCTTTGCCCCAGCGCAGCCGGTGATTGAAGCTCGCGTCGTACGCGGTGAAGTCTCCGTCGGTGATCCGATCGTCGTAGGAGGTCGTCTTGAGCTCCAGTTGGGTTTTGCTGCTTCGCGCAGAGAAGCCCACGGCCTGCACGGTATGCGCTCGCTGAAGGCTTGTCTGCTGCGGTCCTCCAAGCCAGGTCTCATCCTGCGATTGCCGGCTGAAGCTCAACTCCAGGGGCAGATACCGGTTCCGGTACGAGAGGCGAGAGCGCCACGAAGATATGGCGGACTCGTTCTCCGTTCCGAAGGGACCATGTCTGCTGCCGGACTTTCGGGTGGCGCTCCCCCGCAGTGAAATCGGACGGCTGGGGAGCAACTGAAAGCCCAGGTTCACATGATCCCACCCCCCGCCGGTTGATTCAAACGGCCCCGACCAACGGGATTGTTGCTTGGTGGGCCGAAGTCCAAGGCTGAAGGTGATGAACTTCCGGTGCATGAGGTGCCCGGATACGCGGAAGTCGAGCCACTCCCGATAGGTCAATCGCCGGGAGTCGTCGGCGACGGGGAACGCCGCCCACGCACCGTCGAAACCCGCCCCCAGCTGCACGTCGGGCCGGGTCATGCTTACCGTCTGGCCTCGCGCCGGGCTCGCGCCCAGCAGGAGTGCGGTCAGCACGGCACAGGCGACGTTGCGGCTCATGGCATGGAATCTCTCGGGCTGCTTGCGGCGACGTGACAACGATTGCATCCCTCGAGTCCCGAGAAGGCAGCTCCACCATCGTGGCACACACCACATGCTCGTCGTGCCGAGACCTCGGCCATGGTGATCGCGTTGGCACCGGCTCGGGCCTCGAAAGGATCAGGGTGACAGGCCATGCATCGGTAACGGAGCCGGTGCACAGCGTGTGAGAATCGGGCCGGTGGGAACTGGCTGGCTCCGAACACCTCCTGGTCGGTGGAGTCCCTCGGTCGTTGGAACACCAGCTCGCCGAGTTCCTCGGCCGCGTTTCCGGAGGGCGGCATGTTGAGTGATTGATGACAGCGCGTGCACCCCGTGGCCACCGGAAAGGCAACCGTGCCGTGGCACGCGCCGCAGTACTCGCCCTTGTTGATGGCAGCCATGGTGATCTCGGCGCCCCGGTAGGGGAAAATCGCCGGGTGGCAGCTCTCGCAGGCCAGCCACTCAACGTGAGTCGAGTGAGAGAAGACGGCGTCGAACATGGGGCTCGGCCCCTTGATGCGGAAATCGAAGGCGAATCCGCTCATGTCGTTTCGCGGGGCAGTTCCTGGCAGACTTCGCATGGGATGAATGGCGCCACTGCGGAGGGCCGCCACCCAATCCACGTTGCCCACGGCGTCCCTTGGCAAGAGCGCCAGCGCGCTGTCGTGCTCCAGGGCCTCGATGAGGGGACGCACGGTATCCTGCGGAACGAGAACCGTCACGGCTCGTGCCGCTTGCGAATTCGGTGTCGGATTGGGTGCAGTGCTTTCGCTGGGTTCTTCCGGCAAATCGAGAAACACGGCCGCCGCACCCCGACAACCAGCGGTACCGTATGCCGTGCCTGCGACGACGAGCGCCCAAAGCGCTGCGCGGTTCCGTACCGTCATGACCTCACCCCTGTGCCACCTCATGCCGGGGAGCGCAGAACACTTCCGAGGATCACCGGCACATGAGGTTCGATCCAAACTGTTATCTCCGTGACGGCGCCGAAGTGGTGCCCGTCACGACATTCATTTGTCTGTGGCGTCGATTCGTGAAGAAATGGTGAAGAGAGATTAAAGGACTTTGGTATGATTGATCGCTGGAGTGGTCGGTGGGACCCCAGAATCCGAGGGATGGGATCCCAGTGAGATTAAAGAATCGATGAAATCCACATGAAGAACCGGGGCGCGAGCGAATGCTGCGCAGGCGAGATCAACTAAGAATACTTTAATTTAAATTCATGATATTTTAACTGTGGCCGTCACAGACCCAGGGCAACCTCGAGTTGTATCCTGTCGGGTGTAGGATGGCATGCGGGCTAAGGCTGACCGCCCGGCTTGTAGAGGTGGTTGTGAGAAGTCGCAATCCACCATCCGTACGGATACAGCAAGAGGTGACCATGAAACACCTAATCAAACCGCTTCTCACGATCGCATTAGCGCTGGTGCCATTCGCCACGGTGTCCGGTCAAGTGCGCGATCTGGGGCTGCACGATTTCGAAGGGGATGCGTGGAATCCCGTCGCCGAGAAATGCGTCGTTTGCCACACGCCACACAACGCGGACGTCACGATAACCGATGCTCCACTCTGGAATCATGAAACCACCGCGGCCGCGTTCACGACCTACAATAGCAGCACCTTCGACGGTAATGGTGGTGCGGCGGCCGGCCAGCCCGACGGCATCTCCAAGCTCTGCCTGAGCTGTCACGACGGCTCGGTGGCATTGGAAAACTTCGGTGGCACCACGACAGGCACAAACACTATTGACCTGGTGAATGCCACTGCGTTCTTGGACATTGACATCAGCGACGATCACCCCGTGTCGTTCACCTACAACGCCGCGCTGTCCGTCACCGACATCGAGCTGGAAGATCCGGAAACCGCCACGTCCGGTTTGGGCGGTACCATCGAGGCGGACATGCTATTTGGCACGGCTGGAAGTGCCACGCTGGAGTGCGCAAGCTGCCACGACGTGCACGCAGGTGACGTGACGAAGTTCTTGATGAAGGATAACACGAGCAGTGCCCTTTGCCGCACTTGCCACATCAAGTGATGGCGTGAGTCGATCACGCCTCGGGTAGGACACGTTTTCCCGTGGGGACGGTTCGGTGAGCCGTCCCCATCGTCAAAAGAGGGGGACACTCGTGACAGGATTGGATGCGCGTCTCGCGATCGTGTTGAACGTCGCTCTATCGGCGGCAATGCTCGGTTGTTCCCCGAAAGCCACGACGCCCCTCCGTCCCCAGACTCTCGTCGTCTTCCCGGCGCCGCCGGATACGGCCAGAGTGCAGTTTCTCACCCGAATCAGTGGTGAGCAGGATATTGCCGGCTACCAGGGGCCGTCCTTCTGGGACAGGCTGGTCGGCGAGGATCCGAGCGAGGCCGGGGGGAAGCAGATCCTCAAGCCGTACGGTGTGGCCGTCGGCAGGGGCAAGATCTACGTCTGCGATACTCGCCTGCCTGGCATCGACATCATCGACCTCGCCGAGAGGACGTTCGAGTATCTCACGCCGGTCGGGGAGGGGCGCCTGCGACAGCCGTTCAACTGCTTTGTCGACAGAAGTGATGGCCTGCTGTACGTAGCGGACATCGCGCGCCGCGAGATCGTCGTGTTCGATGGCCTGGGCAACTTCCTCCATACCGTGGGCAATCCGCTGGAGGTGCGCCCCACGGACGTGTTTGTGTCGGGAGACAAAATCTGGGTGAGCGATATGGAGGGGCGTGAGATCGAGGTCTATGACAAGACCACGCGGGAACGGCTGTTCACGTTCCCGGACCAGGAGCTTCGTGGGCCCGGGCGCCTCTACTCCCCCACGAATTTGTCGGTAGCAGGCGATCGCGTTTACGTGAGCGACTTTGGCTCGTTCAACGTGAAAATATATTCCATCGATGGTGAGTACCTCGGAACCGTGGGGAGCTACGGAGATCGCCTCGGACAGTTTACGCGTCCGAAAGGCATTGCCGTCGACCGTGAATCCAATCTCTACGTGGTCGATGCCGCCTTCGACAACGTACAGATCTTCAGCCGGGACGGTGACCTGCTCATGTTCATGGGTGGACCGTATGTGGGACCGGGCTACATGTGGTTGCCCGCCAAGGTGGTCGTGGATTACGAGAACCTGGAGTATTTCCGGCAGTACGTGCACGAAGGATTCGATCTCAAGCATCTGATCTTTGTCACGAACCAGTTCGGACCCGACAAGCTCAGCGTATATGGATTTGTAGGACCGCGAGAGGAGATGGTAGCGGACGACGCCGATCGCATCGTTGGGGAGAACGCCAGACGGCAGCCGCGTTGAAGTATCCGATCAATCCTCGGTCGTGTCGCCTTCAGTGGTGGTACAACGTAATAGTCCGAACGGGGTGATCTGGAAGAGCTACAGGAGGAGATCACCGGGTCGGGGAATGAGAGGTCCTACCCCGCATTTCGCGGACTCCCGCTAGGCATTAAGTTGAATCGCGGACGCCTATTGGGAGACGCGATCATTACGCAGGTCACACCGACACCATTGCCAGCGGACCGCCCGTATCGAGCCCGGCGGCGTCTGATAATCCTTGGCGTCGGCCTTGGCTTCTTCCTTCTCTTCAATCTCCTGGCCCTGGCCCCAGGAGCTACCGAGGTGTTGTACGCCACCTCGGTGGGGCCCCTCATCGCGCGAGTCCTCTCTCACGTGACGGGCGTTTTCCCGTTTTCCGTTGCCGAGCTGTTGTACGTTGCGTATCCGATTTGGCTCATCGTTCTGGGCGTTGTGGCGATCAGGACCGTCAGGTCGGGGCAGAGGCGGCTCAAGAACGCGCTCGTTGGGGGAAGCCTGAGGCTCGCCCGCGACGCGGGGATTCTGCTGACACTCTTCTATGTGTTGTGGGGTTTCAACTATGCCCGCGACCCCCTCGACGCGCGACTGGGTTGGGAACCGCTCGAGAACGTCGACGTGGAGGAGTTGATTCGGCTCACGACCGAGGCGGTGGAAGCGTCAAACGCTGCGTACCTGGAACTCCACGAAACCGAAGACGCAGGATCGCCCACAGCGGAACCGGAAGACGGCGCCGCGCTGGAGGCTGCCCTCGAGGAGGGGTGGCGCCGCGCGGCGCAGGTATTGAATCTTCCCGGTTCGATGACCTCCTCGCGGGGACGGGTGAAAAGGATGTTGTTGAGCCCTGTCTTTGCGCGGTTGGGCGTTACCGGGTTCTATTTTCCGTTCACGGCGGAAGCACATGTGCGCCGGGGCCTGCCGGCGGTGACACTTCCGAATTCGATGGCACACGAAAAAGCCCACCAGCGGGGCACCGGACCGGAGTCGGAGGCCAATTTCCTGGGGTACGTCGTCGGCACATTGTCCGACCATCCCCATGCCCGGTACGCCGCCGTCATGTTTGCCCAACGACAGCTTGCGAGCGCCCTCTTCGCAGCGTCACCGAGCGACTGGCAGGAACTGGCCAAGCAACGGTTGCCCGGCGTGCGGCGAGACCTGGAGGACATGTACGAATATTTCCAGCAGTTCCAAGGGGTAGGTACCGAAGTGGGCCGTGCCGTAAACGACCAGTACCTCAAGGCCAACCGAGTGCGGAGCGGCGTACTGAGCTACCAGGGTAGCATCGGGCTACTCATCGCGTACTCCCGTGAAAATGCCGGGAACGTCGTGCCGGCGGCATCGCCCGCGACGGTCGAAACCGGCGGACCTTTCTAGCACCCAAGCGATCAACGTGTCATCATCATAATCTGCGACGTACCTTCAGGCCCAGTCACGGGAGGTCGGGCTCGAACCTCAGCCGGGTGAGCGCATGGAAACGTATGGGTGGCTTTCGATCATCCCGCCGATTGTAGCAATCGGCCTCGCCATCTGGACCAAGCAGGTATTCATCTCGCTCGGCCTGTACGTGTGGCTCGGGTGGACGATCATGAACGGCTGGAACCCAGTAGACGGGCTCATTCAGTCGGTGGAAGTGTTCATCTCCTCGGCCACGTCTCCCGACAATGCCCGCACGCTACTGTTCAGCGCGTTGATCGGAGCGATGATCATCTTCACCCAGGCGTCCGGAGGCATGGAGGGGTTCATCAAATGGGTGGAGACGCGGGGTCTTGCCGAGTCGAAGCGGGCCGTAGGACTGCTCACGACCGGTGTGAGCATGAGCGTGTTCCTGGAGTCGAATTTTGGACTGCTCGTGTCAGGCTCGGTGGCTCGGCCCCTCTTCGACAAGTGCCGGATCTCACGGGAAAAGCTCTCCTATATCATTGACGCCACCTGCGCACCCAAGTGCATCCTGATTCCGATCAATGCGTGGGGTGCGTATGTGATTGTCCTCTTGACGGCGCAGGAGGTGGCGAACCCCGTTCCGCTGCTTGTCTCGGCGTTGCCGCTCAACTTCTACGCGATCCTTGCCATCATCCAGGTCGTGCTGGTGATTCTGCTGGGCTGGAACCTCGGGCCCATGCGTGAGGCCGAGCGGAGGGTCGAGGAGGAAGGAAAGCTCTTGCGGGATGGGGCGGTACCTATGATGTCGACGGAAGTTTCCACGGCGGAAGCCAAGGAGGGTGCGCCAAGGAGGGCCGCGAACATGGTGGTGCCCATTGTCACCATGGTTGCCACGGTGCCGGTGGTTCTTTGGATCACCGGGAACCCTGAGCTCACCTCGATGGAGCGGTTCATGAGCGGGAGCGGCTCGAAGGCTGTGTTGTGGGGTGTGATCGTCGGCTTGTTGCTCGCAGGCGTGGTGTACCGCGCTCAGGGGATCATGACGATCAAGGAGATGACGGACAACGTCATTAAAGGAATACAGGGGCTCATTCCGCTCGTGATCGTGCTGTCGCTCGCCTTTGCCATCGGCGCCACCACGCGACCGCTCGGCACCGGGGCATTCCTCGCCCAGGTGGCGCAGGCCACCGTCAACGCCGGTTTCGTCCCGGCCATCGTCTTTGTCATGGCGTGCTTCGTCGCGTTTTCCACCGGTACCTCGTGGGGCACGTTCGGCATTATGATTCCCATTGTGATCCCCATGATCGCAATCCTCGGTTTGCATCCGGGCCTGACCGTGGCGGCAGCACTCGGAGGCGGCATCTTCGGCGACCATTGTTCACCCATTTCCGACAGCACCATCGTCGCCTCCATGGCATCGGCCACGGACCATATCGATCACGTGAGGACGCAGCTCCCTTATGCGCTCATCGCGGCGAGCGGGGCCGTGGTGCTGTTCCTCTTCTTTGGATTTGCGCTGTAGCGGGCTTCAGTGACGAGCGTGCTCGGATTTTCCGGTTGGCTCAAGCTGCCCTCGGCCTTCAGGCTTCGCATCGCGGTGTGTTCCTCCGCGCGCTGCGGTTCGCGCCCGAGGGCGCTAATGGCAACCGGATGGCACCGCTCACCAACGCGCGCTCCAGAATGCACCGCGACGCGAAGCGGTCACTTGGTCACTTATGCAAGTCCAGACTCGCCCCCCCAGGGTTGGTGATGCACACTTCCGGCTTCCGGATCGATCACGTGGTAATCTTCGTCGGCGACCTCGATGAAGCCGTCGAAGATTACAGCGCGCTCGGCTTCAAGGTGACATCTGGTGGGACCCACGCTGGTGGCGTGACGAAGAATGCGTTGATTCCACTCGCGGATGGGAGCTACCTCGAGCTTCTCGCCTTCACCATTCCCTCGATCTTCCAAGACGTCGCGCGGCTCGAGAAAACGGACATGCTGCCTTGGGTCGTGCGGAAACGCACCGCTCTCGACAGGCGGTTCATCCCTCGCGCTGGTGGCGGAGAAGGGCTGGCGGACTTTGCATTGGCGGCGGTCAGCATCGGCGCCGTCATTCAGAGTGCCGGGCGAGGTGGAATCGAGGTGGATGGCCCCTTTCCCGGGGAGCGCGTGCGTCCGGACGGGACCACCCTTGCGTGGCGCATGGCCATGCCCACGGACAGGGAGCTGCCGTTCTTGATTGAGGACATGACGCCGAGGGAGTTCCGGGTGCCGGGGGGAGACGCGGTGGAGCATCCGAATGGTGCTCTGGGTATGCGTCGCTTGGTGGTAGCAACCACGGATGTCGAGGGAAGCAGCCGACGTTATAGTGCGCTGTTGGGAGATCCGACCGAAGAAGGTTCGCTCACGTGGCAGCTCGAAGGAGTCGTGCTGTGCTTGACCTCCTCGGAAGGGGCCGGCGAGGCGGCGGACCTAGCTGGACGGCACCGGATTCAGAAGCTGGAGCTTGCTGTTGCTGATGCCGCAAGCTCCGGCGCGCTGGAGGAGAGCAAGGCGCATGGTGCGGTGATTGAGTTGGGGGGGCAAGTGAGAAGGGAGAAGTGAGAAGGCCCCGTTCCGCACCACCACTCCCGCTGCCAGCGGCCAGCGGCCAGCTGTGCAGTAACTGGCTTCTAGACACTCGTTGCTGATCACTCGCAAACGACCACGGGTGGATGGGTGGCGACCTAAGCCCTAAGCCCTGGGGTTGGGTAGTGCGGGATGGGGAAACCCTGAACACCGGGTGGTGCGGAGCTGGGGTGGGCATCCGCGTTCATCTGCGGCTAATGACCCTTTATTGTCCGCGACTGACAGTCGCGTCTCGGCTGCTGTCGCTGACAGCGACATCGAGACCGATACAGTAAAGCAGGCTGTGTCAGGATGTCACTATTAGTGACATCAGCCGAGACGCGGCTCGGAGCCGCGGGCTAGGGGCGATCGATCCGATCAAACAGGCGCGGCAGCTCAATCGAGCCCGACGCGCCGCCTGCCAGTGACCATTCGAGCACGCCGTCCACGATCTCGGGCCGCTCGTCGCCGGATCTCCAGCGTTCCACCAGCCGGGCATCCAGATCGACGATCCAGTACTCCGCGACACCGGACTCCAGGTAGATCTTGCGTTTCTTGCTCCGGTCATGAGCCGCTGTTGAAGGGGACAGCACCTCGATGGCCAGGAGCGGTATGCCGACATCAGCCCACGTGGGAGAGGGAGCTGGGACCCTCACCGCAACGAACAGGTCCGGCTGGACCAGCGTTGAGGGCCCGAGGACGATGTCCGCCGGGCTCGAAAGCACCTCGACGCCTTTCTGATCGGCAAGCGCGTCACGGAGTGCGGAAAACAGCTCTGCGACCGCCCGTTGGTGGCGCACGGCAGGCGCCGGCGTCACGACGTGCTCGCCGTCGAGCAGCTCGTGCCGCATCCCGTCGTCCGGTAGGGCGAGGAGTTCGTCGATCGTGGTGACCGGCCCACGTGTTGCTGGCATACCCATAATGTGAAACCTCTCGGCAGACGGATGCAAGGCGGCATTCCCCATCATAGGGAGCCGACGGTGATTGCCGAGGCACCGTATCATGCGGGTAAGGTGCGTAACATTGCGGGCTCGAGCTCCCGCGCAACCGCAGCGAGGTGCCTGTGAGCGGGCTGGCTCACAGCGAGCGGGGCAGGGCGTCACGTGCGTGCCGTGTGTTGTCCGCGACTGATAGTCGCGCCCCCTTCGACAGTCTCAGGGCGCCCTTCGAGACGCTTCGCTTCGCGAAGCTCCTCAGGGACGCGGCCCTGCAGTTCGCCTTCTCCCTTCTCCCTTCTCGCTTGAATCCCTCTTACCTCTCACGTCTCACCTTTTGAGCACCGCTGCTTGCCCCGCGCAGCGATAGCCGCAGCACCTCCACCAACCACATCCCATCCTCCTCTTGCCGTCGAGCACCGATCATGCCGGGCTCGATCACGGTGAGAAACGGTCCGACGTTCTTCAAGCGCTGCCACGTCACTGATTCGCCGTTCTGCGGGTCCACGATGTCAATGACTCCATCGAACAGCCGCTCCCGATCCTCTACGGGAAACACAAACTGACCTTCGAGCCATTCGGGTTCACCGAAGCCTTCTGTCCATTGGGGATCCGGTGCCTGCCCGACGATCCACAGGAGTCCGTCGTCCCCTTCCCACACACCCGTCACCGACGCCGGCGGCGGCAGATTGAACGTCGGCTCCCACAAGCTGTCGTGGGGAGGAAACCACGGCGCTTGATGTGCCTGTTCCTGCTCGCGAGTGCCGTCAGAACTCCATCGCTCGATCACGATGCGGAAGTGTCTGTGGGCTGACCAAAGACGACCGTCGGTTCCCAGGCCCAACGCCCGTGCACTCCGCATGGTTTCCTGGCCTGGAGATCGGTCCACATCGAGCGAGCCGAATGACGACATCGCTTCACCGAGATTTGAGAAGAGTCGGAAAGCCCCGTCGCTGTTTGAAGGAGATCGGTCGTTGATCACGTACATACCGTCTGAACGGAGTGCAACGTCCTCCGTCGCCGGCAGCCCCTCCCATGTCCTCACGACCCGTTGTGCAGGAGAAACCACCGTGACCCGGGCGTTAGGCGGGTCGAACACGTGAAGGGTGTCGCCTGCTGAGACGTGGAGCAGGGAAGCGGTGCGATACTGATCTTTGGCCCCGGTCTCGTCACCCAATCGCCCAAAATATTCGCCCCGCTCGTCGTAGATCCGCACGGCTCCGCTGTCTACGTCGGGAGCCACCACGTAGTACCATCCTCGGCTATCCCGCACGACCGACGTGGGCTCCGCACGCATCGCCCCCGGCCCATCCTCCTCACCGAGCATCGTTACACGTTGCATCTGGATCGGACAATCCTCGCACTCCACGAGCCTCTCTACCCCAGTGCACGATATGGCGAGAGCGGTCAGCAAGCATAGCGTTCCGCATCGGAACCACATCTCACTTCTCACTTCTTACTTCTCACTTTCTCATCTCTCTCATCTGACGTTCGGTTCTGGCTTAGACAACCGTGTGTTTCAGCCACAGAGAACACAGAGAAC
>JBDHFY010000083.1:0-14338 GCA_039590195.1 Gemmatimonadota bacterium
GGGCAACGTGTCGTTTCTGGTGCGGGCCATCGGCACGGCCGTGTTCTTCGCCATCCTCCTCGTGGCGGCGAACACGATGATGATGGCGGCCCGGGAGCGGGTGAACGAGGTCGCCGTCCTCAAGACGCTCGGGTTCAAGGATGGTCTCTTGTCCATGCTCGTGCTGTCGGAGGCCACCTTCATTACCCTGTGTGGTGGGCTACTCGGCGTGCTCGGCGCGAAGGTGTTTTTTGGCCCTTCCAATCCGGTGCAGAGCTTCTTGCCGGGCTTCAGCGTTCGTGGAAGTACGATGGTTCTGGGACTGCTCATCGCTCTCCTGCTCGGCTTGATCAGTGGGGCTGTTCCCGCGTGGCAAGCGGCGCGCCTCTCCGTCGTGCAGGCATTCCGCCATGTGGCGTAGGAGCGCGACATGAAGATTCCAATCGTCTACAACCTGCGCAGCCTGAGAGAACGCCCAGTGTCGACCCTGACCACGGCTGCCGGTATGGCGCTCGTGGTTGCGGTATTCGTTGCAATGATGGCTCTCTCCAATGGCTTTCGCGCCGCACTGATCAACACTGGTTCCGTAGACAACGTGTTCGTGTTGCGAAAGGGCGCCACTGCAGAGATGAACAGCGGGCTCGGCCGTGACGCGGCAAATATCATTGCGGGGATGCCCTTCATCGCCACCAGCGCTGACGGGCGGCCGCTCGTCAGCCCTGAGACTTTCGTGGTCATCGCCTTGCGAAGGAGAACGGGCGGCCTGGCCAATGTCGTCGTACGCGGGGTGAGCGGCCGCGCGACGGAAGTGCGTAAGGGGATACGAATTGTCCGGGGCCGCGCCTTTCGTCCCGGCGCCGGCGAGATCGTTGTCGGTACGGCCATGGCCCGGCGGTTTCCGAACACCGACACTGGCGATACGGTCAACTTTGGCGGGCGCAGCTGGACAGTCGTGGGTGAATTCACCGCAGACGGTTCGTCGTTCGAGTCGGAGATCTGGGGAGACAACGAACAGTTCATGCCCGTATTCCGAGGGGAGGTGTTCCAATCCGTCACCTTCCGCATGCGGGACCCCACGGCCTTTTCGGGAGTCAAAGAAACCCTCGAGGGCGATCCACGCCTCTACGTCGACGCCTTCCGAGAACTCGAGTTCTATGAGAACCAATCACTCCTGCTGGGGAGCATTCTGAACTTCATTGCCGTGTTCATCGCCGGCATCATGGCAATCGGTGCCGTCTTTGGGGCCGTCAATACCATGTATGCCGCCGTGGCGTCCCGGGCCAGGGAAATCGGTGTGCTGCTCACCCTCGGGTTCAAGCCCAGGAGCGTGCTGGCGTCGTTCGTGGTCGAGGCGGTGCTGATCGCCCTGCTCGGGGGAGCCATCGGCTGTCTGCTAACCCTTCCTATCAACGGGCTCGTGACGAGCACCACCAATTGGGATTCCTTCAGTGAGATCGCCTTTGCCTTCAGAATTACCCCACGACTGCTGTTGACGGGCATGATCTTCGCGGCGGTGATGGGGATCGTAGGTGGTGTGTTTCCCGCGAGGAGGGCAGCGCGGCAACCTGTGATCGAGGCGCTGCGGCAAGCGTAGCGGTGACGGATGCCATGACAGTTTCTCTGATCGTTGTCCCCTACTCCCTCGGCCACCACAACACTGGTACCGGTGCTGGCCCGAGTTCGTTGATCGAGGCCAGGGTGGACGATCTGCTCGAGCAGTCGGGCTTCGATGTGCTGGTGGACACGGTGGAGTATGTTGCCCCCGCGCTGCACGAGATCGCCGGGGTCGTCGAGGTCAACACCCTATTGGCTGCGAAGGTTCGCAAAGCAGGCGAGGAGGGGTCGTTTCCCGTCGTACTGGCGGGGAACTGCAACCACTGCCTCGGCGCGCTCGCCGGCCTGGACGCCGATGGGATCGTGATCATCTGGTTCGATGCACACGGCGACTTTCATACGCCCGAGACCTCCACAAGCGGTTTCTTCGACGGGATGTGTCTCAACATTGCCACGGGTGGGTCATGGGTAAGTCTCGCCCGGACCATTCCAGGGTTCGACCCCGTCCGCCAGAACAACGTCCTGCTGGTAGGTGCGCGGGATTTGGATCCGGGTGAGGTCCGGCTGCTCGAGGCCTCCACGGTCAACGTTTGCAGTTATGAGACGATCCGGGAGCAGGGGATCGGAGCAACGCTTGAGCCCGAGCTCACGGTTCTCGCCGCCCGCACCAAGAGTGTCTACGTCCATGTGGACCTGGACGTGTTGGATCCGGAACTGGCCCTGGCAAACGAGTTTGCCCCTCCCGGGGGGCTCACTCCGGACGAGCTCCACCAGGCGCTGGCTATGGTCGCCGAGCGCTTCCGAGTCCGCGGCGCAGCACTGGCGTCGTACAACCCGGAAGTCGATGCCATGGGCGAGGGCCTCGCGGCAGCGAAGGAGGTGGTGAGGCGGTTGGCGGGAATGGGAAGGGAAGGGCTTAGGGAGTAGGGGTTGGGTGTAGGGTGTAGGAGGGTGGTGATTGGGCCCCACGGCCGGGAACAATACCAACATACCCTACACCCTACACCCTACACCCTAACTCCTTTCCTCTCCCCCTAGACGCCGCTTGCCTTTCGCCCATATTCCCGCCGTCACCATGAAACAGCGTCGACTTCTCCGAGGGATCACGTCAGGCATCGTGCTCGCACTGGGCCTGTATGTGGGGAGTCGCCGCGTCGGGTCCCTGCCACCACTCGGACGGTTTCTGGATCCCACGAGAGGCTTCTGGACCGTTGCCAGCGGAGCCGAGTTGCCCGACTCCGCGGCCGCTGTGATCCCCGGTCTTGCCGGGCAAGTTCGGGTGTTCTACGACGAGCGCAGCGTGCCTCACATCTTCGCCGAATCGGAGAGCGACGCTGCCCGCGCGTTGGGTTACGTCGTGGCGAGGGATCGACTCTTCCAGCTCGAGATTCAGACCCGTGCTACCGCGGGGACCCTCACCGAGCTAGTCGGCTCTGTCGCCCTGCGCGCGGACCGATCCACGAGACGCCTGGGCCTCGCATGGAGCGCTGAGCGGAATTTTGCAGAGCTCGATTCGGCGGCCCAGGTGCGCCGGATGTTGGAGGCGTTCGCAGAAGGTGTGAACGTGCGGATCGACGCACTGGAGCCGGAAGATCTCCCCCTTGAATATCACTTGTTGGGCACCGAGCCCACACCATGGCTCCCCCAGCATTCCTTTTACTTACTCAAGCGCATGGGTTGGACGTTGGCGTATCGGAACCTCGAGCGCCAGAGACGACGCGCCCGGGCGCTGGTTGGAAGCGAGGCCGCTGACGCTCTCTTTCCGGTCAACAGTCCCATCCAAGAACCCGTTCAAGCAAATGGCCACGCAGCGCCGCGATTCGACTACGCAGTGCTGCCACCACCCGGCGAACCCGATCCGGTCGCGGCGAGGGAAATGCAGTTATTTAACCTGGCCTTTGGGGAAATCACGAGTCACAGGAACGAGTGGACTGTTGGATCGATGCTCCGTACCGCCCTACCGCCTTACCGCCCTACCAGTCAGTGGGGAGAGGAGGTGGTGGTGGGGAGCAACAACTGGGCCGTGATGCCTCTGAAGACGGAGGGCCGCCACGCGATACTGGCCGGGGATCCGCACCTCAACTTGACTCTCCCATCCATTTGGTACGAAGCCCATCTGCTCGTGCCTGGTGAGCTGGACGCCTACGGAGTCACTATCCCGGGTTTCCCCGGCATCACGATCGGTTTCAACCGGAACGTGGCGTGGAGCTTCACCAACAGCGGCGCCGACGTCATGGACTTCTACACGGAAACACTGGATGACCCGGTCCAGCCTGAGCGCTACCTGCTGGACAACGACTGGCGACCGCTGGCGAAGCGGGTCGAGGAATACCGCGACCGCTCCGGCACGGTGATTGCGGTCGATACGGTATACCACACCCATCGCGGTCCTGTGCTCATGGAGAACGGCGATGCGCTTTCACTGCGGTGGACCGTGCTGGAGAAGCAGGGGGAGATGTCGGCATTTTCCGGGATTGCGAAGGCGAACACGGTGGACGAGTGGCTGGCTGCCATGGAATCGTATGTTGCGCCCGCGCAAAACGGGATCGTCGCCGACCGCAACGGCTCGATTGCCATCCGAGCGAGTGGGTGGTTTCCGATCCAGCCGGGAGACGGACGCGGAGACAAGATCCGGGATGGATCACAGAGCGCCAACGACTGGCAGGGGTATTGGCCGGTTGGCAAGTATCCATTTTCCCTCGACCCTGGCCAGGGATATCTGGCGTCCGCCAACCAGCAGCCGATCGATCCCAGAGTGGACGGAACGTATCTGGGAGCCGATTGGCCATCGCCCTGGCGGGCGATGCAGATCAACCGACTGCTTCGTGAAGGGTCCCACTTGACGCCGGCGGATCTACAGCGGTTTCAGACGGACCCGGGCAGCGCACGGGCTGATCTCTTTGTGGCGGAATTCATCGGGGCGGCGGAACGCTTACTTGCGGCTGGCCGCGGCGATACGTTGTTGGAAGATGCTGCGCGGCTGCTACAGGAATGGGACCGGCGTTATACGAGAGACAATACCCGAGCCATTCTCTTCGAGCTTGCGATGAACGAGCTCACGTGGCGCACTTGGGATGAGCTGCGCGAGCCGCAGAATGCGCCTGCTCCGCCGCAGCGTCAGGTGCAGTTTCCTGCGAGCCAGGTCCTAGCATCGCTTCTGCCTGATTCGTCGAGCGCCTGGTGGGACGATAGGCGAACGCCTCGCGTTGTCGAAGATCGGGATGCGATCCTCGGATTGAGCCTGCAAAACGGGTTGATGATCGCTCGACAGAGATACGGCGATGAGGACGAGGGCGGATGGCGCTGGGATCGCGTGCGCCACGCTAATATCTACCACCTGCTGGGCCTTCCGAGCCTGTCGGCCCTCGAGCTGCCCATTCAGGGCGGGCCCTCCACCATCAACCCGTCATCAGGCAACGGAACACACGGCGCCAGTTGGCGGATGGTCGTCGAGCTTGGGCCTCAGGTGCGGGGGTGGTCGATCTATCCAGGAGGACAGTCCGGGAATCCCGTCAGCTTGCGTTACGACGACCGCATTGAAGAATGGATGAACGGTGCCTTGGATGAGGTCCTGTTCCCTGCGAGTTCCGATCAGCTTCCACCGGAGCGGGTCATGTCGACTCTTCTTCTGAGCCCGGAGAACTGACACCATGCGAAACGTCATATCGTTGCTGGTCCTGGCGGCAACCATAGTATTCGGCACGGTGGCGTTTGGGTGGTGGGCGGTCCCGGTGTTAGGTGCCATTTGGGGTACCATCGTCCGAGTCAGCGATCGCCCCACCTTCATCGCCGCGGGTGCTGCAGCACTCGGCTGGATCGTGCTGTTGGCTTGGACCACGAGCCAAGGTCCGGTGGCGCAAGTTGCCACGATGATCGGGGGCGCCGTCGGTTTGCCGGGCGCACTACTCTACGTGGTGGCGGTTCTGTTCGCCGCGGTTCTTGCGGGTGCGGCCGCCGGAGTCGTGACCGCGGTACGAGGTCGAACGGCTTATGAGGGGGAGGAGCGGAGGGGGCGGGGTGCGCAGCCGGTGCCCAGCGGTGACCTCGAAGCAGGTACCAAGTAGTGTGGAGCCTGTTGCGGCGCCGCACGGGGGACAGAACCGTAGATCAATGTTATACATGGTGTTTTTCGTGCAGGTGATCCCTGCAACGGGAGGAAGAATAGATGCTGTCGGGTGTTGTTCAAACGGGTGGCTATAAATGGCAGGTCCGCGAGGAGAAGCGGCAGGGACCCCGCGGCCAGATCTTAATACTCACGGCAGTAGATGCTCCGGTGTGCGAGATGCACATCCGTCCAATGCCGGGCACCGAAGCGAAGACGATCGAGGAAGTGCAGCTTCTGGCCGGCGATCCGGCCTACCGGTGGTTTGCTGACGCCGACGAGCGACGCTGGGAAGTGCGGTTGGTCATTCGGACAGAACCGAACGGCATCGAGGTCATGCTGGCCAAGTTCATTTCGGGGACCGACGTGTACGAGGGAGAGTACTCATTTCGCAATGGGTTGGGGATGAGAACGGATGAGGAATTGCGGGAGTTGCTGTGCAAAGTGAGAAGGGAGAGGTGAGAAGGGAGAAGTGAGAGCCCGGAAAGAATCGCTGTGCCTTTGCCTGCGAGCGGAGAACAGACCAACCGAAGCTGGCCTGGCGCGCGCGTGAGGGAGGTCGCGCCTCAGGAGACGCTGGGTCGCGGGCGCCTTGGGCCATCGGCAAACGGTGTACGGCCACCGACGGGAGCCGTGGCGCCCGCGACCGGGGCGTCTCCACGGCGCGATCTCCCCCCGCGCGCGCCGTGAAACGACAGGAAAGCTATCCATGGCCGAACTCGACTCATTCCTCGCAGAGACCATCGAAGCCTGGCGCGATGTCCGCCAGGGCATCGTCGCTGAACTGCAGAACATCCCCGCCAGACACATGGACTTCCGCCCCACTCCGGAGAGCCGGAGTGTACGGGAGCTGGTTCAGCACATCCTCGAGGTGTCCATGATGATGACGGGGGAACTCACGCGCCCCGACACCGACTTCAAGCGCGAGCCATGGCCCAAACTTCTCAAGAGATACGCCGGAGCGGCGTATCGGGCCACGTCTAAAGCGGACTTGCTCAAACTCCTGCGATCTGAGATGAGGGATGCTGAAGCCAAATTTCTGCGCGCAGGTGAGTTGTCGTTGTGGCAGTTCATGGAGCGGTTTGACGGCAAACACGGAACCAAGATGCAGTGGCTGCACCACGGCATCGCACAGGAGATGTACCACCGGGGACAGCTCACAACGTATGCCCGTCTCATGGGTCTGGAACCGGCGCTGACCAAAAGGATCATGAGTAAGAAGTGAAATAGGGAGAAGGGAGAAGGAGGGGTGGAATGCGGAGAGCAGGGAGTGGGGAGCAGGGGCGGGATGGAGGGCGTGGCCAAACTGCGATGTGGAGGGAGTACCGATGCTGCTGCTGATAATGGTTCTTCGACGCTTGGTGATGTCGCCGATATTTGCCGTGCTCCTGCTGATGGCGGTGGCGCCGGCGTCGACGACGGCAACCCAAGCGGTCGCTGTCGCCCAACAGGTCTACTATCCCGGAGCGGCCGACGATTGGGAGCGGCGGACTCCCGAGCAAGTGGGGATGGATGCCAGCCTCGTCGACGAAGCTATCCAGTTCGCGAAGGACAACGAAACACAGGCGCCTCGGGATCTCGAGCAGAACCATTACCTGAGCTTCGGCAGGGAGCCCCACGGGGAGGGAGTCGGCCCGTTCAAGGAGCGGGGTGACATGACGGGCATCATCGTGCGGCACGGATACATCGTGGCGGAGTGGGGAGAGCCGACACGCGTCGACATGACGTTCAGTGTCACGAAGAGCTTCCTCTCGACGACCGTTGGACTTGCGTGGGACCGGGGATTAATTCGCAACATCCACGACCGCGTCCAGGAATACATGCCCGTTGAGCATTTCGACTCCGAGCACAACTCCAAGATCGAGTGGGATCATCTCCTCCGGCAGACGAGTGATTGGGAGGGTACCCTGTGGGACAAGCCGGATTGGGCGGATCGCCCGCCGCGCGACACCCCGCTCTCCGAGTACGTTACGAGAAAGCGAAACGATCCTGGCACGTCCTACAAGTACAATGACGTCCGAGTGAACGTGCTGGCGTTGGCCGCGCTCAACGTATGGCGCAGACCGTTACCGCAGGTACTCAGAGAGTACGTGATGGATCCGATCGGCGCGTCCAATACCTGGCGGTGGCACGGGTACGAAAACTCCTGGGTGTTGATCGATGGTGTGATGATGCAATCAGTGAGTGGGGGCGGACACTGGGGCGGCGGTATGTGGATCAGCGCCCGCGACCAGGCACGATTCGGATACTTGACGCTCCAGCGCGGCAAGTGGAAAGACCGACAGATTCTCTCGGATGAATGGGTAACGATGGCGCTCACGCCGACCGAGGTGCAGCCGGGGTACGGTTTCATGAACTGGTTCCTGAACACCGACCGGAGAATGTACCCCAGCGCTCCTGAAACAGCCTTCGCGCACCGCGGTGCCGGCAGCAACCTCGTCTACGTCGATCCACAGCACGACCTCGTGGTCGTGGCGCGATGGATTCAAGGACGAGCCATCGACGAGTTCATTGGAAAGGTGTTGGCGGCGATCTCCGCCCAGGCGCAGGAGGGGCTTCGGTGAAAGAAGTGAGAAGTGAGAGGTGAGAAGCTTCCGCAGGGCTGATGCCGGTTGAGGGTTGCAACCCCCCGGGTGCAAACCCGGGGTTTTTTTCAAGGGGCCGCAGATGAACGCGGATCGCCGCTGCTAACGCCCCGTCCACCACCGCTCCCAACCAGGACTTAGGGAGCCCCCCCACCAAATCCACCCAACTCCAGGGTGTAGGGCTTGGGCAACCCACCCAGCCCCAGCGCGTATACAACTACAGTAGACTCCGTGCCCTCTGTGATCTCTGTGGCAAAAAAGTCACTGCCCTGCGCCCTTCGAGATGCGCCGCTTCGCGCCGCTCCTCAGAAACCCAGCAATACAAATCAGCCATACTGCATTCGGCGAGGATGTGGGGCGGACGGTCCGCCGGCCCGCCTGTCCGCCGACCCGCCCGGCGGGAGAGGGAGGCAGGGGGAGTCGCCGATCCGCCGGTCCGCCCGGCGGTAGGGAGGGGGGGGAGGGGGAGGGGCTACATCTCAATCCTCATCCCCGCCCGCGCCACCTCGAAACCGCGGCGCAGTACCTCCGCTCGTTCTTCGCTGCCGTCGTCGTGGACCGGATTTGTGTTGTTGAGGTGTGTGAACACCACGCGATTACCCCGGCGCACCGCAGGCTCCAGTCGATCCATGGTTTGGGGAATGAGTGGATGGGGAATGTCCTCGATGTTCCTACCGGGTACTTCCGTCGGCGAATAGAACGAACCATCCAGCAACGCAATATCCACCTCACGCACAACGTCCTCGACGCGCCGATCCCACGCGTCCCAGCTGTCGATGTCGGGGAGGTACAGGAGGGAATGCGTGGGGCCCCGAAAGATGAATCCCACCGTGTCCGAATATTCGTGCCGGTGAGGAACGGGGAGGAGGCGCACCGATAGGGAGTCATCGACGCGGTGCCAGCTGTTGAAGGTGATCTCCGGAAAGAAGATCCGTCCCTCGTCTACCATCAGACTCCACGGACCGTTGCGCGAGAGGTACGTGGCCATTTCGGGACTGCAGTAGCAGGGCGTCGGCGCGGTGCCCACGCCTTCGCGGCCCAACAACGCGAGTCCCAGATAGTGACCGATGTGCGCATGCGTGAGAAAGATCCCGTCGAAGGGACGACGGGCTTGCGCGCGACGCCGAAACGTGTCTTCGGCGATCAAGTCCATCTGTCGAGTGAGATCCGGGGTTGCATCCACCAGATAAAAACGCTCGGCCGCCGGCTCGACGAGGGCGAGGGACGCGACGTAGCGGAGATCCGTCCGCGCGCGATTACACCTGGGCGTAAAACACCCGGCCTGCGGCAACCCTCCGTCCTGCACCGAACCGAGCACGAGCGCGTAAAGCTCCGTCTGAGGGACAAGGCGCTTCCAGCCCGCTGCCGCCACCACGGCGCCTACAAAGCTGCGTCGGGAGATGCTCACCGTCCTGACCTCCAGGTTACGGAAACTGGAATTGTACTGAGGGAGGGGGGAGGGGGGAGGGGGGGCTCTCCACTGCTGGCTCCCGCGACCTACTCCCCACTCCCTCCTCCCTCCTCCCTCAAGGTGTGGGGCGGGAAGGGTGGCGCCTCCCTACCGCCACTCCGCTACGAAACGGGCCGGGTCGATTGGCTTGCCGTTTTGCCAGACCTCGAAGTGTAGATGCGGTCCGGTGGTCACTCCTGTCGAGCCGACGATACCAACCACCTGCCCAGCCGTTACGCGCTGCCCCTCCTCTACCGCCAGGGAATCGAGGTGGGCGTAGACGGTCTCGAATCCATTCCCGTGGTTGAGGATCACGACGGTGCCATAGCCCTCGTTCTCACGGTACCTGGTTGTGGCCACCGCGACCCGACCATCGGCCGCGGCCGCGACCGGCGGGTTCCCGTGTGTACGGACGTCGATACCGTTGTGATGATCTGGGACCTGCCGGATTGGGTTGAAACGGATGCCAAAGCGTGAGGTGATCTCAGCGCCGGGTAGAGGGCTTTCCCAGACCAATATGTCCTGCACGGATCCGTGTTCCGGCCGCTCGGCAGGAGCCGGCCCGGCAGCTCCCCGCGACATAGGCAGCAGAAAGAGAGCGAGGAGGGTGGTCGCGGCAAGCATCAAGGTGATCTTGGGTTTGCGTGACTTCGGATTTGCGTGGACGGCTTTCAAGCGTGCCTCCAATCTCGCCCGCGCGCTTGCGAAGGCAGGAGCGTGTACATGACCGCCCTCGAGGCCCAGCTTGAGAACGGTGAGGATGCCCCGGCCGTACGTCCCGGGGGCGATGCGCTCATGGGATAGAACCATCTCGTCACAGATGTGTTCGCGCTCATCACGCATCCGTTTCGCAGTCATCCAGGCCAGGGGAAAGAAGAAATACAGAGCCGAAACAGCCGTCTCCAGCTGCAGCACCAGGTCGTCCCATCGTTTGACGTGGACGGCTTCGTGCGCGAGCACCGCCTCCACAACCTCGACGTTCTCGAGTGAGGCCACGGATGCGGGCACCACGATCACGGGCCGGATGCTTCCGAGAGTAAACGGGAAGCGGACAGACGAGGATGTGACCAAGCGGATCGGCCGGCGGATACCGAGCCGGCGCTTCCAGTCCTGCAGCAGCGCATGGAGCCTCACATCGTCCACCGGCTCCGCATGGCGTAGGATGCGGTGACACCTTCGCCGTCTTTGAATCCACATGGCGCCGACCGCGAGCGAGCCCGTCAGCCAAAGCAGGATAGCGAAAGTGGCCCAGTTCGGAACGGCAGGAGTGTTGTTCCCTCTATCGCCCGTGTCCCCCACCGGTGCGATGTCGTCATCCGCCGCATGCATGAGCTGCGGTACAAGATGAATACGAAACTCCTCGGCACGGCTGCTCAGACCATTGCCGACGAGGTTTCCCACCCCAAACGGGAGTGCAAAATCCGGAGGCAGTACGAGCCGAACGAGCACGAGCACCCAGAGTGCATGGCGAACACGCGGTGACCTGATGCGCAGCAGCCGGATGAGCGAAAAGATGATGGCATACAGGATGGTGGCGAACAAAACCTGCCACGCGCCCGCCCGTATGAATGCCAGGCCGATGTCCGATAGTGCAGTGTGGAGGTCGACGCCCATCTCACCGTTCCTCGTCCTCGAGCAGGCGGGACATTTCATCGAGCTCCGCCGCCGTGAGGGCATCGCCCTGGGCGAACAGCGGAACGACCGATGCAGGGTCTACCTCTAACACGCGCGCGGCGAAATCCCGTACTAATCTGGCAAGACCCATTGCCTTCGAGATGCGCGGTTCGTAGAGGTTGATCCCGTGGAAGGGCTGCTTCGCGAGCACGCCTTTCTCGACCATGCGGTCCATGACCGTTCTCGTGGTCGAATACGCCCAGTCGGTGTCCTCGCTCAAGCGCTCATGCAGCTCCCGCGCGCTCAACCTTCCCTCGTGCCACAGCACCTTCATGACGTCGAGCTCGGCCTTGGTGAGTTCGGGTAGTAGTTTCTTTGATCCCACGAGCGACTCCGTTTGGCTGCTCTAGTGGTGAGGATGCTACAGTTGTAGCATCTCTGACGTCATGATAGTATTGTTGCCCTTATTCGTCAAGGTCTGGTGGGGTCCCGTTGGCGGTCTATGATTAGATGATCCGCACGCGTGGAGCAGGAGACGATGAAGCAGAAGAACGCTCTGAGCAAACATCCGAGCGGCTGGCCAGCCCTCATCGCCGCTGTCAGCCTTGCCGCTTGTGTACCGTCTGGTGAAGCGCCGCCGCTCGATCCGCAGCTCGAGGAACAGACTTCCGGCACGCGAGCGCTGTTGCAGGCGGTGAGCGTCGTCGACGTCCAGACCGTGTGGGCGAGCGGCCATGAGGGGACGTTTGCCCGTACGGTTGACGGCGGGGCGACCTGGCAATCGGGAGTTGTACCGGGGGCGGCGGCGCTGCAGTTCAGAGACGTGCACGCCGTCGACGCGACGACCGCGTACCTCTTGAGTGCGGGCCCCGGGGACATGTCGCGGATCTTCAAGACGACAGATGCAGGGCGGACGTGGGAGCTTCAATTCCAGAACGACGACCCGGACGCCTTCTTCGATTGCCTGGATTTCTGGGATGCGCAACGGGGCCTGGCCTTCAGCGACGCCGTGAATGGGCGCTTGATCGTCATCCGGACGGAAAACGGTGGCGCGCAATGGGACCGCGTGCCAGCGATTCAGCTGCCGGCGGCGAGAGAAGGCGAGGGTGGCTTTGCCGCGAGCGGTACGTGTCTGGTCGTGTACGGAAGTGGGTACGCGTGGATCGGAACGGGAGCGGGCGGTGGGGCGCGGGTGTTTCGAACAACCGACTGGGGCCTCACCTGGTCGGTCCATCAAACACCGGTCGTGAGCGGTACCGGCACATCGGGTATCACGTCCCTCGGTTTTTGGAACGAAGCTCGTGGCATCGCTTTGGGGGGTGAGCTTGGCGAGCTCGGCGACTTTACCGACAACGTGGCCACCACTGCGGATGGCGGGGAGACGTGGACGCTCGGGGGACGGCCGACGTTTGCCGGTGCCATCTACGGCTCGTCACTCGTGCCCGATGCCGCCGGGGTCGTGGTCGCCGTGGGGCCGAGAGGCGCAAGCATCTCTTCGAACGAAGGCATGATGTGGACGGCCCTCGACAGTCTGAGCTATTGGGCCGTTGGGTTCGCGGCGCCCGACGCCGGCTGGATGGTCGGGCCGGAGGGGAGAATCACGAAGGTGAGATTATATCAGTGAGAAGGGAAAAGGGAAAAAGGGTATAGGGTGTAGGGTGTGGGGCGTAGGGCTTGGGGCTTAGGGTTTCGCTTGGCATTCCAAGGACGACGCCCAACGATCACCGGTCAGCTGACAGCTAACAGCTAACAGCTGACAGCTAGCAGCTAATAGCTAATTACTATTCTCTCTATCTCCGCCCCCTCCAGAGTTGCATCCACCACGTCCATCCCTCTGACTACCTCCCCGAAGATGGTGTAGTTGTGATCCAAACGGACGTTGTCGACGAGGTTGATGAAGATCTGCGCGTCGCCGGTGTCACGGCCCCGTGTTGACAGACCTACTGTTCCCCGCAGGTGCGGCCTGGCTGTCAGTTCATCTCTGGTGTACGGGCCGTCGCCGGCAAACTCGTTGGCGCCGGGACTGCCACCCTGGATCACAAAGTTGGGCGCCACCCGGTGGAAGGTGAGGCCGTTGAAGTAGTCGCTGCGAGCAAGGCGCACGAAGCGCGCGGCGTTCGTCGGTGCCTCAGAGGCAAACAAAGCAACCTCAATCAGGGTACCGCCGCGCATGTGAATTATGGCTCGCGATCTGTCGAGGCGCCCGATCTCCTCCATCGACGGGAGCGGAAACGTCGGTCCAGGCTGTGGCCGCGCCATGTGAGTACTGCCGGTCCAACTGCTCAGAGTGCTCGCCGCAAGCTCGGCGACCGCAGCGTCGAAGTCACCGAGGTAGGGGCGTAACACGTCCGCGTAGTTCACGTCACCCAGTTCGGCGACCCGCTCGAGCAGTGCAGTCCTGGCATCGCGCGACGTCTCGCGTCGCTCCAGGGTGATGCGATGCAGGGCGGCGAGCAACGCCGGAACGACGACATCCCCGTTGGGTGTTCCCGCCAACGCGCTCACCGCCGTGCGCACGAGTTGGTAGTCGCTGCTCTCGAGGGCGGCGATGTAGATGGAGTCGGTGGTGTGACTGCGCAACCGGTTCAATGCGCCGATCGCGACTTCCCGGACGTTGTGGTGTTCATCGAAGGCGAGCGCTTCGAGGAGCGCGGCGTCGAGTAACACCGCCGCAGCTCGCGCCGCGTACATGCGCACGAAGAAGTTCTCGTGGGCCACAAATCGGGGAAGCAATGGCCGCAGGCTGTCCGGCTCGACGAGTGCCAGGGCCACGGCGGCGTGGGCGGCAGAGTGCCACGGCCCTACGACGCGAGACGCGTCCCTTCCGGCAACCATGTCGATCAGCATGGACACCGTGCGCGGGTGGTCGGCGCACCTCGCACCCAGCAGATCGATAGCCAGGAGCGCCACGGTGGGGCTGGGGTCGCTTGTCGCCCGCATAATCGGATCGCATCCGTTGGGGAGTTGCTCGCGCCCTCCTGTTTGGCGGAGCGCTTCGTACCGCACCATGGGTGAGGCGTCGGCAATTGCCGTTGCCAGCAGTCGCGCCAACTG
>JBDHFY010000084.1:0-17621 GCA_039590195.1 Gemmatimonadota bacterium
GATCCGCGCCGCTTCGCCGGCGCCCTCCGAACGAAACTGTTCGGCGACCCGGTTCCGCTCGGAGATCATCCGGGCGTAAACCTCCTCACGGACCTCCTCAACATAATTCAGCCGTTTGAACTGGAAGTCGAGAATCTCGATTCCCAGATCCTCGGTGCGGGTCTGCGCCGCCAACAAAACCTCTTCAGTGAGCATCTCCCTTCCCTGCTCGACGGTTTCCATGCTCTCGGGCGCGGCCTCTCCAGCGATCTCTTCGGATACGGCGAACTCGCGGTTGCTGGTGCGCACCACCTCGATCAGGTCGTGATTGGCGATCACGTTGCGAGTCTCGCCATCGAGAATGTCGTCGAGCCGGGACTGCGCCCCCTGCTCGCTGCGCAGTCGCTGGAAGTACTTGAGCGGATCGGTAATCCGCCAGCGGGCGTATGCGTCGACGTGGATGAACCGCTTGTCGCGGGTGGGCACCTCATTCGGGTCGCCGTCCCACTCCAGGAATCGGTTGTCAAAGTAGTTGACCTTCTGAACGAAAGGGATCTTGAGCTTCAATCCCGGTGTGGTGACCGGATTGCCTCTCGGCTCACCGAACTGGGTGATCACCACCTGCTGGGTCTCGTCGACGATGTAGAACGCGCCACTAGCGACCAACAGCCCCAACAGCACCAGGATGCCGATAATCGGGATCAGGGCGTTCCTCATGGCTTCTCCTCCGGGGTCAGCGGCAGAAGCGGCAGGACTCCTTTGAGAGTCTCATCCAGTATGATCTTCTGCTGCACATTGGGGTACACGGCCAGCATGGTCTCGAGATAGAGGCGCCTGCGGGTCACCTCTGGCGCCCTGCGATACGCAGCCAGCAGGGCCTTGAACAGCTCGCCGTCACCCCTTGCTCGGTTGACACGATCGGTGGCGTACCCCTCGGCCTGCTGGATCGTCTGCTGCGCCTCGCCGCGTGCGCGGGGAACGACCGCGTTGTACTCAGCCCTTGCCTCATTGATCATCCGTTCCTTTTCCTGTTGGGCCTGGTTGACCTCGTTGAACGCCGGCCGGACCTGATCGGGCGGGTTGACGTCCTGCAGCACAATCTGCTCTACCTTGATTCCCGTGTCGTATTGATCGCTGAGCTCCTGCAGGCGACGTTCTACCTCCGAGGCAATCTCCTGCCGGCCGATGGTCAGAACCTCGTTGACACTGCGGTCCCCGATCACTGCCCGCATTACCGCCTCGTTCATGTCACGAAAGGTGTTAGAGCCGCTCCCCTCCCTGGAGTCGAAGAGGTTTCTCACCTTGAACAGGTACTTGTAGGGATCGTTGACGCGGAACTGCGTCGTCCATTCGACTACCGCGACGTTCAGATCGCCGGTGAGCATCAGCGACTCGTCGGTGAACGGGCCTCGCGCATACTGAGTGCGCACCTCGGCCGTGGCTGTCCGGAAGCCGAATTCCGCCTTGAGTTGACGCTGCACCGGCACCTTCATCACGCTCTGAATCGGCCATGGCCATTTGAGGCGGAGCCCCGGTTCGGTCTGGCGGCTGTACTTGCCAAACGTCAGCACAACGCCAACCTCCTCGGCCGCCACCGTGAACACCGCGCTCCAGACCAAAGGGATGCCCAGCAGGACCAGCAACCCGATGCCGACGGCTCGAGCGCTCGGGATGTTCCCCGCCCGCAACCTGTCGAGGCTGTCCGTGAGAGTTCCCTGAGACTTCATAAACGCCTCCCTTTTTTCGGATTGGCGAGGTGATGTTCGCTTGGAACCTGTAGTCTAGCACAAAGAGTCGGCCTAGTGGCGCTCGGCGCGGCCGTACCACGGTTATTGAAAAACGGCGCCTCACACGGGGTGTGCGAGACGCCGTAAGTCGTTGTGGCGGGAGCGTGTGGGAATCGAACCCACCGGAGCCGCCGATGGCACCTCCCTACGGTTTTGAAGACCGCGCAGGCCACCAGACCCAATCCGCCCCCGTCGCCCTCGGCGACTCAACCGACCAACGCTACCGCGTCGATCTCGACCTTGACGTTCTTTGGTAGGGCAGCCACCTGCACTGTCGCTCGAGCGGGCCGGTGGTCCCCGAAGTGCTTCGCGTACTCCTCGTTCATCGCTGTGAAATCCCCCATGTCGGACAGATAGACGGTGGTCTTGACCACGCGCTGGAGGCTGCTACCCCCTTCACCGAGCACGGCAGCCAGATTCTCGAGCACACGCTTCGTCTGCTCGACGACACCACCATCGGTGACCTCCATTGTCTGGGGGTCGAGGGCGATCTGGCCCGAGGCGTATAGGGTGTCGCCGGCGACGATCGCTTGGCTGTACGGGCCGATCGCTTCCGGTGCTTTGCTAGTGGATACCCTTTCCATGCTCCGATCTCCCTTCCCCGAGTGCTAGAACAGGCCTTCGATAACGCCGTCGGCGTCGACCCGGATCTTTTCCGCCGCAGGCTTCTTGCCAAGCCCCGGCATGGTCATGATGTCTCCTGCCATGGCCACAACAAACCCGGCGCCCGCCGAAGGATAGACATTGCGAATGGTGATCCGAAATCCCGTCGGTGCACCGAGACGTGCAGCGTCGTCGCTGAACGAGTACTGCGTTTTGGCAACGCACACCGGTGTCTCGCCGAGCCCGAAACTGGCGAGTTGCTTCGCCGCGCGATCCGCTGCGGGTACGAAGTCCACTCCGTCGGCACCGTAGATTTCTTTCGCGATGATTTCAACCTTATCCTTGATGGGAAGCTTCGCGTCATAGAGCGGCTTGAACTTCGCCGCGCCCTTGTCGAGCAAGGCTAACACGGCTTCCGCGAGTTCGACGCCTCCGTCGCCGCCCTTTTCCCACACTTCGCACAGCGCAACCTCCACATCCCTCGAAATGCAACGCTGCCGGATGATGTTCAGTTCTTCGTCCGTATCGCTCGTGAATCTGTTGAGCGCAACGACAATGGGTACGCCGAACTTTGCGACGTTGTCGATGTGTCGCTCGAGGTTCACCACACCGCGCTCGACAGCTTCGGGATCCGAATCAGACAATTGGTTCTTCGCCGCACCGCCGTTCAACTTGAGGGCCCGCACGGTGGCCACGATGACGGCGGCTTCCGGGTTGAGATCGCCGCTGCGGCATTTGATGTTGAAGAACTTCTCCGCCCCGAGATCTGCGCCAAACCCGGCTTCGGTAATGACGATGTCCGCGAGTCTGAGGGCCATCTCTGTAGCTACGATCGAGTTACAGCCATGGGCGATGTTCCCGAACGGACCGCAGTGAACCAGTGCCGGTCCGCCTTCTAGTGTTTGAACGAGGTTCGGCAATAGTGCGTCCTTGAGCAACAAGGCCATGGCGCCGTGGGCATTGAGTTGACGGGCTCTTACGGGCTCACGATCGCGTGTGGTGCCGACCAAGATGCTTCCCAACCGTGCCTCGAGGTCTTCCATGTCACGAGCGAGGGCCATGATGGCCATGATCTCGCTCGCCGGCGTGATCACGAAACGCTCCTCCCGTGGTACGCCCCCCAAGGGGCCACCCAACCCGATGGTGATCTGTCGCAATGCCCGATCGTTCATGTCCATGGTGCGGGGCCAGGTGATGCGCCGCTGATCGATCCCCAGGACGTTGCCTTGATGCAAATGGTTGTCCAGCATCGCCGATAGCAGATTGTGGGCGCTGGAGATGGCGTGAAAGTCTCCCGTGAAGTGGAGGTTGATGTCCTCCATCGGGACGACTTGCGCGTATCCACCTCCCGCGGCACCACCCTTGATGCCGAAGACGGGACCGAGGCTTGGCTCGCGCACGCAGAGCAACGTGCTCTTCCCCATCTTCTGCAGTGCCTGCGTGACGCCCACGCCTACGGTGGACTTCCCTTCACCGGCGGCTGTCGGATTGATCCCCGTAACGAGAACGAGGCGGCCTCGCCTTTCGCGGGATTTCAAAACGTCGAGGCGAATCTTCGCTTTGTAGTTGCCGTATGCGATGATATCGTCTCCTGAAAGGCCGAGATCAGCCGCGACTTCCCCGATGGGACGGAGCTTGGCCTCCTGGGCGATCGCAATATCAGACGGGACTGTAGCAGTCATAGTTCCCCACTGTGTGTCAAAGTGACCCGGTTTCCAAAACACCGAACCGCATTGGCGGTCGTATGTTGGGTGATTTCTTCCGTGGACTGGCTGCGGATTTCCGCAACTCTCTCCGCAACGTGCCTCACGAACGCGGGTTCATTGCGCTTCCCCCGGTGAGGAGTTGGCGCAAGGTACGGCGCATCGGTCTCGATGAGGAGACGCGCGTCAGGCACGGCTTTGACCGCGTCGGTGTCCGTCCACGAGCGAAACGTCACCATTCCACTGAAAGACAGATACGCCCCGGCGTCAAGGGCGACCTGAAGCACGGTCGGACCGGCACTGAACGAATGAAGAATGTAGGTCGCGTTGGTGTCGCGAAGCATGGCTGCCATGTCATCGTCAGCAGAACGGGAGTGGACCACCACCGGAAAACCGCTGCGGACGCCCAGCTCCAACTGGGCCGAAAACGCTCGACGTTGATCTTCGCGTGACGAGTGGTTGTAGTGATAGTCCAGCCCCGTCTCACCAACGGCCACTACGGCTGGATCATCCAGAGCCGCCTCAATTTGGGCGGCAACGTCTGGTGACCACGAAAGGGCCTCATGGGGGTGTACGCCGGCTGTGGCTGACAGCCCCAGACTCCGGGCCACTTCGATCGCCTGGTAGGTAGACGGCTTCGAGTCCGCCACGATCACCACATGGGATACGCCTGCCTCACGGGCTCGCTCCACCACCGCAATTCGGTCATGGTCGAACTTCGAGTCGCCTAGGTGACAGTGCGTGTCGATCAGCACGTTCGCCGACCTCGTCGCGCCCCAGAGCCCCGGTCAGCGGTTCTGCCCGACCGGGTATTTGTCGCCCTTGGCCTTGACGCTTTGCTGTGGCTTGTCGGCCGCCGTGGGCGTCCGTGGCGTCATGGCTCGCGCTCCTCGCGCGTCCTCCCCTGGCCACTTCTGCTCCACGGCCAACAAAATCGGTGAGGCGATGAAAATTGATGAGAACGTTCCGGTGATGATCCCGAAGGTGATCACCATGGCGAACGGGCGGAGCACCGGAGGGCCGAGAACGATCAGCGCCACGGTAGCGGCCAGTGTTGTCCCGGACGTCAGCACCGTTCGGGGAAGCGTCTCGTTGATGCTGCGATTCAACAAATCGAACAATCGATCGCGCCTGAACTTGCGGAGATTTTCCCGCACGCGATCGAAGGTGACGATGGTGTCGTTGAGCGAATATCCGACGATCGTGAGGAGCGCGGCCACCATGATGACAGACACCTCGAGGTGTAGATATGACACGAACGCCATCGTGCTCAAGATGTCATGGACGGTCGCCAGCACTGCCGCGACGCCGAAGCGCCACTCCATGCGAAACGAAAGGTAGATGAAGATCGCCCCGAATCCCATGAGGATCGCCAGCACCGCCAGCCGCCTCAACTCCCCGCTGACCTTCGGTCCGACAGTCTCGGCCAGCACGATCGAGTAACTGCCCTCTCCAAACGCGTCGCGAAGAGCAGCGTCCACGGCTTCTCGTGTTTGCTGTGTCGTCCCTTCCGCGACCGCCCCGCCGCCTTGAGCCTGGAGGCGCGTCCGCACCGTGAACTGGTTGGAGGCACCAGCGGTGGTGATGTCTGCGGCCGAGAGGCCGGCTCGATCCAACGCAGCCCGAACAGTAGCGGTAGTCACCGATTCATCGCCGGCCTCGATCTGCAACAGCACGCCGCCCGTGAAGTCGATGCTTTCGTTAAGGCCCCGGATGGCAAGCAATACCAAGCCGGGGAGCATGAACGCGAGGGCGAAGCCAAACGCAACCTTGCGGCGTCCAAGGATGTCGTAGTCCGCTTTATCGAAGAAACGAAACATCAGATCGAGAGCTCCGTCACAGTGTCACGCCGCTGCAGCCAGATGATGAAGAACGTTCTGGTGACGAACACTGCGGTAATGAGGGACGCGATGATACCGATGATCAACGTGACCGCAAATCCCTTCACCGGCCCCGTGCCCAGGTAGAAGAGGAATACGGCCGTGATGACAGTCGTGATGTTAGCGTCGACAATGGCTGGCATCGCATGTTGGAAACCGGAGTCGATGGCCAGCCGTGGTGTCTTGTTGAGGGCTATCTCCTCACGTATTCGCTCGAAGATGAGCACGTTGGCATCGACGGCAAGCCCGAGAGAGAGAACAAATCCGGCAAGCCCCGGCATCGTAAGGGTCGCTTCGAGACTGGCCAAACCGCCCAAGGCGAACAGCACGTAGAACGCCAGCCCGGCGATCGCCACGAGACCCGCCAGCCGATAGTAGACGGCGATGGCGACGATGACCAGCAAAGCCGCGATGACCCCTGCGCGGCTACCCTGCTCGATGGAGTCCCGTCCAAGGCTTGGCCCGACGGTTCGCTCCTCCACAATCGTGATAGGAGCCGGAAGCGCGCCGGCCCGGAGCACCAGAGCTAGATCCTGAGCGTCCTGAATGCCGGCGCTTCCCAACTCGATTTGCCCGCGACGGCGGATTTGGCTCCGAATGACTGGTGGTTGCCCCTGAACGCGACCGTCGAGCACGATGGCCATGTAATCGCCAACGTGGCGGCCGGTCTCGCGACCGAAGATCCGACCACCCGACCGCGTCAGCTGGAAGTTGACGACCGCTTGATTGAAAACCGGATCGATCTGAGCCTGGGCATCAGAGAGATATTCGCCGGTGATGATCGGGCGATTCTCTACTGCGTACAGGGCGCGAAAGGGTCTGGCTCCCTGCGACCGGGGTTCCGAACCCCACAGCAACTCCAGGCCCCGGGGGATCGCGCGTTGCACTTCCGGGAAACGCATCATGCTGTCGAGGCGCGGAACGTCCTCCTCAGGGACCAGGAACTCACCAGTCAACTGCCCCTGAAAGAGCAAGCTGCTGAAAACCGCGGGCGCCGTCTGATCTTCGGTGGCCGTGGTATCGTCTTGTTGCTGTGTGGTATCACTGCCGAGAAGCTGGGCCAACGCAGAGGGGGCTTCCCCCCGTTCACCGGATACGCCTGCTCGCTGCGCGGCGGCATCGATGGACGGTAGTGCTGCGCGAAACTGGTCCTGCATGTCCGTGATTCGGAACTCGAGAAACGCCGACCGCTGCACGATGTCCCGCGCCCGTTGCGGATCATCGATTCCGGGAAGCTCGACGACGATTCGACCGCTGCCCACCTTCTGCACGAGGGGCTCGGCGACACCGAACTCGTCGATCCGGGTCCGAATTACCGTGAGTGCCCGGTCCAGCGCGTCGTCCGGATTCGCGACGGCTCCTCGACTCTGGTCGATTTCCAGGGCAAGATGCATCCCCCCCTGGAGATCGAGTCCGAGCTTGAGGGGAATCCTGTTCTCCTGGCGCTCCTGTAACTCTCCGTCCACCGTGGCGGTGACCGTGACTTGCCTGGGAAACAGGAAATACACGGCGGCCAAGACCAGGAGACCAATGACGATGAGTCGGTTACGAATACTGGACATAAATCTCGCTTGTATTCACGAAACTTTAATGACTAGCGGCCGCCCCAGAGCCTGTCAACGCAGACCGAGCAGCCACTCGGTCCCGGTCGAGCTGGGCCTTGAGTGCGTCAGGCGACTCGAAGGACATGACATCCCGCAGCTTGGCCAGCCAGGACGCCTTCACTTCCGCGTCATAGAGATCGACGCGCACATCCAAGAGGTGAATCTCCAGCGAACGCTCTGATTCATCGAACGTGGGTCGCGGACCGACGTGCATCATGCCCCCAGCGGCACCGCCGCGCCACTCGACGCGCACGGCGTAGACGCCGTCCGGCGGGAGGAGTTTCCGGCGGTCTGGGAGCTCCAAGTTGATGGTTCGGTAACCGATGCGATCGCCGCGCCCGGCCCCGTGCCTGACCGGGGCGGTGATGGAGTATGGCCGTCCCAGGAGCCGCGCGGCGGTCGCCAGATTGCCTCCAGCCACTGCACGACGCACGAGCGCCGACGAGACAGTCCGCCCGTCGACCGAAATCGGCTTCACCACATCCACCGCAAACCCCATTGACTTGCCGAGCTTCCTTAGGACCGACACGTCCCCGCTACGCCCACGACCAAAGCCATGATCGTATCCGATCACCAACTCCTCTAATTGGAAACGCTCTTTGAGCAGGCGGATGAACTGTGTCGGTGAGTAGTGCGACAGCTCTCTCGTGAAGGGGAAGAAGACGGCGCGGTCGATTTCGCATTGGGCTAGGATTTCGCGGCGCTCGTTGCCGAGCGTTAGGAGAGGGGGAGCGGCTGGTGGGTTGACGACTGTCAGGGGGTGCGGCTCGAACGTGAGCAGCACACTTCCTCTGCCGGCTCGCCGAGCACGCCGCGCGATCTCCTCGAGCACACCCCGGTGTCCCAGGTGCACGCCATCGAACGTGCCGAGCGTGATTACCGCTCCCTTTTTTGGACTCATTCTGCCAGCACTACCCTTGGCTTGAGGTCTGGCCCATGCAGCTCAGCGATTGCCACGAGCTCGTCTCCGCAGACGAGGGCCACCGGACCCGTCTCGGCGTCCTCCCGGCGGATGCTTCGCCCGTGTCGCAGCAGCTCGCGCTCCTCCTCATCCACCGCGACCTGGGGCAGGTGCCCCACCGCGGCCCCTGGCGGCCGTACGCCCGCCGGATCAACCCGATCGGGCGAGATGGCATCGGCGACGTCGAACTGCCCCACTTCCGTGCGTCTCAGCTCCCGCAGGTGCGCGCCGCACCCGAGGCGCTCTCCCAGGTCTCTGGCGAGCGAACGGAGATAGGTGCCGCCGCCCACGGTGGCGTCGAAGGTGAGGTCCTGATCCAAGCGCCTCATCAGGTCGAATGAATGGATCACCACGTCCTCTTCCTGCAGTTGCACGGGTTCCCCGCGCCGAACGCGCCGGTGCGCCGGTTCACCACCGACTTTCTTGGCCGAGTACGCCGGCGGCCGCTGGCGCTGCGGGCCGGTGAGAGAGGCCATCGCCCGCTCGATGCCGGGCCCATCGAGTCCCAGCCACGCCTCGCTCGTTTCGAGCACGGTGCCCATTCGGTCCAGCGTGTCCGTGGTGGCACCCAGTCTGATGACACCGGTGTAGCGCTTGGGCAGACCCGCGAGGAAGCGGGCCAGGCGGGTAGCTCGTCCAACTAGGACGATAAGCAAACCGGTCGCGAAGGGATCCAGCGTCCCGGTATGTCCGACCCGGCGCACATGCAACGCCCGGCGCACCGTGCCCACCACATCGTGCGACGTCGGACCCGCCGGTTTGTCGATGAGGAGGAACCCGTCGTTCAGGTTGCCTGCTCGTCCTTCTTGATCTGGGTCAGGAGCTGCTCGATCCGCGCTGCATGCTCGAGGCCGCGATCGAGTTCGAAATGAAGCTCGGGGGTCGATCGAAGACTGAGCGATCGGGCCAGCAGCGACCGAAGAAAGCCGCGCATGTTCTCGAGGCTGCTCAGCGTATTCTCCTTTTCCTCGTCCGATCCCATGACACTCACCCGGACTGTTGCGTGCGAGAGATCCGGCGACACGGTCACACCTGTCACCGTGACGAACCCCACGCGAGGGTCCTTGACCTTGGTCGCCACGGCCTCAGCGATCGTGTGCTGAATCTGTGCCGCCGCACGTTCCTGTCGACGACCACTCACAGGAAACTCGCTGTGGAGTCGATGATCCGTGCGAGCGGTTCCCGTTCCACCAACTTGGTGGCAGTGCTGAGCACAGATTCGGCATGCCGGCGTTCGGCGGCCGCCACGCAGCAGGAAAGCTCGGCCCGCTGCCACAGATCATGATGGTCGGTTTCCGCCACGGACACGTTGCAGCGCCGGTGGAGCCGGTCCTTCAGGCTCTTGAGGATGCTTCGTTTGTCCTTGAGTGATTGGCAGCCGTTGAGGTGCAGTTCCCAGGTCACGATACCGACCACCACGTTAGCTGTCCTTCGCAGCTCCCAAGGACTCGAGGGTCCGAGCGATCTTCTCGACGCTGAACACCTCGATGATGTCGCCGACCTTCAGATCGTTGAAGTTCTCGACTCCAATGCCGCATTCGAGCCCGTCCTTGACCTCGCGGACGTCTTCCTTGAAACGCTTCAGGCTCGCCAGGATGCCCGAGTAGATCTCCACGCCATCGCGCAAAACCCGCACCTTAGCGTTTCGCCGCATCACGCCGCCGCGGACGAGGCACCCGCAAATGGTGCCGACCCCCGAAATCTTGAACAATTGGAGGACCTCGGCTTCGCCGTGGACAACTTCCCGCTCCTCCGGCGCCAGCAGGCCTTCCAAGCCCGCCTTCACATCTTCCAACGCCTCATAAATGACGCGGTACGTTCGGACATCCACCCGCTCCCGCTCGGCGGCCGCCCGGGCATTGGCGTCCGGTCGGACGTGGAAACCGATGACGATTGCGTCTGACGCCTTAGCGAAGATCACATCGCTCTCCGAGATGGCTCCAACCCCGCGAGAAATCACCTCCACCTTGACCTCTTCCGTGGAAAGCGCGGCGAAAGAGTCGGCCAGCGCCTCAGCCGGCCCCGCCTGATCGGCTTTGATGATGATCTTGAGGGCCTCTGCCCGACCATCTTCGAGCCGCTTCGAGAGGTCCTCCAGACTCACGGCCCGCGACGTACGCCGGTGGGACGCTTCCCTATCGAGCCGCTGGCGTTTCTGCGCAGTCTCTCGTGCCGCCATTGGATTTTCGGCGACCGAGAAAGTGTCTCCCGCCTGCGGAACCCCCTCGAACCCCAGCACCTGGACGGGGATCGACGGCCCGGCCTCCTTCACCCGTTTACCCCGTTCGTCGAACATGGCCCGCACGCGTCCGGCCAGCGTGCCGCAGATGAAGTCGTCCCCGGGTTTCAGGGTCCCGGATTGAATCAGAATCGTCGCCATCGGACCCTTTCCAGGGTCGAGGCTGCTTTCGATGACCGTCCCGCGCGCCCGGCGGCTGGCGTTTGCTTTCTTGTCCAGCAACTCCGCTTGAAGCAACACCTTCTCCAAGAGATCGTCCACGCCTGCGCCGGTTTTCGCGGATATCGCGGACCACATCGTGTCGCCGCCGAAGTCCTCGAGCACAACTCCGTGTTGCAGCAGTTCCTGCTTGACCTTTTCCGTATCCGCCGTCGGCAGGTCGATCTTGTTGATGGCGACGACCATGGGCACGCCGGCATTCTTCGCGTGGCTAATTGCCTCGATGGTTTGAGGCATGACCCGATCGTCCGCCGCCACGACCAACACTACGAGATCGGTTACTTGAGCACCCCGCGCGCGCATCGCCGTGAACGCCTCGTGGCCCGGGGTGTCCAAAAAGGAGATCCCCTTCTCGGTCGCCAGCTCCACGTGGTAAGCGCCGATGTGTTGCGTAATACCGCCGGCCTCGCCGGCTATGACGTTGGTCTTGCGGATGTGGTCGAGGAGCGAGGTCTTACCGTGGTCCACGTGGCCCATCACCGTGACCACAGGGGGCCGGGAGGTCAGATCCTCCACCTTGTCGACCTCTTCTTCAGTGGTGGTTTCGGGAACGTATTCCTCCTCCTGAACCGCCTCGAAACCGAACTCGCTCGCGATCAACTCGATCTGATCGAAATCGAGCCTCTGGTTGACCGTGACCATCAGACCCAGCTCCTTGAAACAGAAGGTCACGATGTCGGTCGAGTTCACCTTTAGCGTCTCCGAGAGCTCGGAGACCGTAATGAACTCGTTCACGCGAACGAGCGTCTTCTCCCGCTCCCGCTCTTCTGCCCGCCGCTGTTCCTCGCGCTCGCGGAATGTGGGCCCTTCGTCGCGGCGACGTTGGGCTTTCTTGGCTCCGGTACCGCGGATGGAGGCCAGGGTGCGGCTGATGTTGGCCTCGACCGCCGCACGGTCGACCTCGGTCCGCCGCCCCTTCTTGCCCCGTTTCTTCCGATCCCTCCGTCGCTCCTCGGCCACATCGCCAGGCGCGGCTGACGCCACCGGTCGCGGGCCGGTCGAGCGCGGGGGTGGCGGCGGCCCCGGCGCCGAGGACGCGACAGGTTTGAGACCCGTGGACACCGGCGTTGGACGGGGCACCCGTGAAGGCTTGCTCGGAGCCTTGACAACTTCCTCGGCTTCTCGGGGCGGTGCCGGTTCAACCATCGCATCCGCGGTGTCCGCAGGAGGTTCTGCCGCAACCACCTCCGTTTCCGGAGGTGAGTCGACGACGGCTGGTACCGATGCGGCCGGTGGTAGTTGCTCCCCGAGGGAGTCCCCGAAAAGGGCTGCCGCGCGCTCCTCGAGAGACAGATCCTGATCGCTCGGAGCCGCCGCCTTCAGCGGCTCCTCCACGACTGCTGCCGCCGCCTCCCGGGCTTCCTCCTCTGCCACCGCTTCGGCCCGGGCCTGGTCCGCCACTTCGGCTGCCGTACGGCGCCGGCGCTTTGGCCGTCCCGCCGCCGCCTTCTTCTCGCTGGTGGGGCGAGTGGTGCGGCGCCGGCGCGTCTTGGTGCTGGTCTGGCTGCTCTTGCGCTTTTCGCGCTCCCACCGAGCACGCACGAGGGACACCTGATCGGTATCCAAAGCCGATAGGTGACTTCGCACGTGAATGTCCATCTCGGCCAGCAGCTGCTGCAGCTGCTCGGTCGGAATCCCGAATTCCGCCGCGAGATCGTGGATGCGCATCTTCGCCAAAACAGCCTCCTAAGGTCCTTCCCCGGCGACCAGGGCCTTGATCCCGGCCGCCAGACGATCGTCCCGCACACCAATAGCCTGGACCTCACCGCGTCCCAGGGACCGTCCCATCAGGGCCGCGGACGGTCCTTCGACCAGGGGAATGCCACGTGCCCGAGCGAGTCTTGCGACTTTGTCATCCGTCCGCTCGCTGGAGTCACCGGCCACCATCACCAGTTTGAGTTCGCCGCGCTTCAACGCGGCCCGCACACCGTTAATCCCTACCACCACCGACCCAGCCCGCCTCCCGAGGCCCACGAGGCCCAGAACGTCCTCCGTCACCGTGCGGTCGTGGCCTCCGACTCCGCTCCCGGTTCGGTCGGCGCCTCGGAGGGGACCTCCTCCTCGGACTCCTCGGCACTAGCCGCTCCCTCGGTATTGTCCTCCGTTAGCTCGAAGAGAAAGCCCATCAACACATCTGCGTGTTCAGGGCTCATCCCATCGATCTTCAGAATGTCCTCGCGTTCCAGGTCGAGAATGTCTCGCAGCGATCGGAACCCGGCCTGCTCCAACGTTCCCAACACCTCTGGCGGAAGCCCCTTGAGGTCCGTCAGTTCCACGTCGGCCATCAGTTCTTCACCCGGTGGCAGTGGGGCAAAGAGCGGACCCTCGCCTCCGCGCTCCGACCACTCACGACTCGAGTAGAGGTCGATCTTCCAGCTTGTGAGCTCTGAGGCAAGCCGCACGTTCTGGCCATTCTTACCGATGGCCAGAGAGAGCTGGTCCTCGTCTACGATTGCCTGGATCGTATGCGACTCCGGCTCGGAGAAGACCCGCGCCACTCTGGCGGGAGCCAGCGCAAGCCGAGCGAACCGCTCAGGATCCGGAGACCACGGCACGATGTCGATGCGCTCACCGCCAAGTTCGTTCACGACGGCCTGCACGCGGCTTCCCTTGAGACCCACACACGCCCCCACCGGATCCACGCCGTCGTCGCGACTCGAAACGGCAATCTTGGTTCGACTTCCCACCTCCCGCGCGGCAGCCCGAATCTCCACCAATCCCTGTTGGACCTCAGGGACCTCGAGCTTGAACAGAGCCCGCACGAACATTGGGTCGCCTCGCGAGAGGATGAGGCGTGGCCCTTTTGGCGTCTCCTCGAGCCGCTTTAAGACGGCCCGTATGCTATCTCCCTGGTGGAAATGCTCGCGCCGATTCTGTTCCCGGTAGGGGATGATCGCCTCAGCCTCGCGGAACTTATTGATCATGATGACGAGCTTGCCACGCTCGATTTGCTGAATCTCCCCCGAGAGGAGCTCGCCGAGCTTGTCGGAGAACTCCTCACGAATCTTCGACCGCTCTCCCTCGCGCACCCGCTGGACAATCCGCTGCTTCGCCGCCTGCACGGCCGAGCGCCCCAACGTCTCGAACGGCACTTCCTCCTCGAGCACGTCACCAAGCTGGAAGTCGGAATCCTCCCACCGCGCCTCCTCGACCCCGATCTGGCAAGCCGAGTCCTCCACTTCCTCCACGACCGTCTTCAGGACAACAACGCTCATCGTCCCCTTGAGCTCGTCGATATCGATTTCGGCCTTCACCGTGGGGCCGTGTCGCCCGTGTCGCTTTACCAGAGCGGCATGAATACCGTCCCGCAGCAGATCGAGCAGCTCTCGCTGCTCGAGCTGCTTCGCGTTCGCGAGTTCACGCAGTGCAGCTAAGACTTCAGCTGGTGTCGGCATGCCCCTCCCTTGCTCTGGTATTCACTTCCAATCGACAGCGAGAGTGGCGTCCCGCGCCTCCTCCATCGGCACTGTCACCTCTTCTCCTTCGGCCGCCCCCTCCGGTCGGAGCACGACGGCCATATCACCCACGCTCACAATGGTGGCGCGGATTCGCCCTCGACCGGCCAGCTTCACGTGGACATCGTGTCCCCGGAAGCGTTTCCAGTGTTCCTTCCAGCGGATCGGCCGCTCCATGCCCGGTGACGAAATTTCGAGAACGTACTTCGCGCCGAGACGTTGTGTCTCGTCCAACCATGCCTCGAGTGCGCGGCTCACCACCGCACAGTCGTTCACGGTGACTCCATCGCCCGGACGCGAGTCCGGGCGGTCGATTCGCACCCGCAGCAGCGGGCGTCCCCGAGAACCACGAGGCCGAACATCGACGGCCTCGAAGCCGAGATCCCCAACACGACGCCGGATTTCAGCTGTGAGGTCCTCCATGTTGTCAACCATACTGTGGCAAAAAAAAGCGCGGGCCCAGCTCGCCCGCTCCACACCAAAAGAATCTAGGGACCGCTCACGGGAGGGTCAAGGTAGCGGTCGCCCAAGGTAAGCAGCCATCCGGCCGGCGTTTTCACCATCGGCCCGGTGCGAGAAAAAGCGATCGACATGGTGAGATGTGCACCAAGAGCTCACCGTCAGGTGCCCAACCCCCGACGCCAGCGCCCGCTCGGCGAGCACTGCCCGGAGATCGAGGGCCGCGGGCCCGCCGCTTGCGTTGCGACCCAGCCGGGCAAGGACCTCCGGACCGACTTCGTAGCACTCCCCACAGATTCCCACTCCCAAGTGCATCACCACCTCGGACGGAGACACCCCTGCGACTTCGCACAGGCGGACTACCCCCCGCTCGAGAATGCCTGCCGCCGTCCCCCGCCAGCCAGCATGGAGCAGCGCTATTGCCCCGGTGCGGGGCACCCCGAGGTATACCGGAATGCAGTCCGCTACGGTAACGGCCAATAGGATGCCGGGAAGCGGGGTGAGGTGACCATCAGCCTGGTCGAGCACCAGCAAGCCTCGAAACCGCGACTCGTGATGCCGCACCTCGGTCCCGTGCACCTGGCGACCCACCACGATCCCGGTGAACGCGCTGGCATTGGCCTCTCGAACTGTCCGCCAGCGGTCCGTCACCACTCTTACCCCCTCGTCGGTGCCAAGGCCTAGGTTGAAGCCGCCGGGTCCCGGCCCGCCGGACACCCCCCTGGCCGTGATGCCTGCAATCCAACCATGCCGATCTCGCCAGAGCGGCAGCTCATAGCGCGGCACTCCCTCAGGGTGTGCCACGGGAACCTCCGGTTGAACCTCCAGAACAGGAGACGCTGAACTCAAGGGCCGCCCGCCTCTTCCCGATCGATGTTGGCGCCGAGTGCCCTCAGCCGATCGTCGATACGCTCATATCCTCTGTCGATCTGTCCGATATTATGGATCACGCTTTCGCCCTCGGCCGCCAGTGCCGCCAGTAGCATGGCCATCCCGGCGCGTATGTCCGGACTCTGCACCACCCCACCGTGAAGCGGCGAGGGTCCGGCGATCACTGCCCGATGGGGATCGCAAAGGACGATTCGTGCACCCATCCCGATGAGCATGTCGACAAAGAACAGGCGTGACTCGAACATCTTTTCGAACACCAACACTTGGCCTTCGCACTGGGTTGCCACTACGATGGCGATTGACATGAGATCGGCCGGGAACGCGGGCCACGGACCGTCTTCAATCTTGGGGATGTGGCCCCCCAGATCCGACTGGATCCGTCGTTCCTGCGAGCTCGCCACCAGGATACGGTCGCCCTCGACCGTTGGGTGGATGCCGAGGCGCTCGAACGGGACGAGAATATTGCGGAGGTCGCCCGGCCGGACATCTCGGATCTCGATCTCCCCATCCGTGACGGCCGCAAGCCCGATGAAGCTGCCCACCTCGATATGATCGGGTCCCACCTCCACCTCGGCTCCTTCCAACGAGGATACACCGTGAACGGTGAGGGTGTTGGTGCCGATGCCTTCGATGGCGGCGCCCATGCGCTGCAGAGCCGTCGCCAGGTCTTGGACGTGCGGTTCACTCGCGGCGTTCCGGAGCCTCGTCGTTCCCGAAGCCCGAACGGCCGCCATCAGCGCGTTCTCAGTCGCCGTGACACTGGGCTCGTCGAGAAAGATGTCGGCTCCCTGGAGATGGGGCCCTTCGAGCGTGTACTCCGCGCCGATGGAAACTTCCGCCCCGAGCTGCTCGAACGCGAGGAAGTGGGTGTCCACCCTCCGCCGGCCGATGACGTCACCCCCTGGGGGCGGCAGCGTCACCCGCCCGAACCGGGCGAGGAGCGGGCCGGCTAGCAGGATCGACGCTCGTATGCGCGCGCACAACTCTGGATCCAGCGCGCGGTCGGTGAGCCCGCCCGGATCGAGGAGCAGCCGATGGTCGCCTGTCCATTCGGCCGTCACCCCCAAGTCCTGAATGAGCTCGAGGAGCGAGTACACGTCGTGGATTCTGGGGACGTTGTTGACATGGGTGGGCCCGTCGGCGAGAAGCGCCGACGCAATGATGGGAAGCGCCGCGTTCTTGTTCCCGGCCGGCCGGATACTTCCTCGAACCGGGGACCCGCCCTCGACTCGGAAATCGCTTGACATCGTGGGGCGAACCATACCGGAGATTGGCATCCGCCGTCAAGAGAATCTGCTTGACACCCAAGCACCCCGCAGGGATTTTCGAGGAATACCGCCCTTGCCCATACGCGGCATCGACCCAACCAACCTCCGACAAGCGGCTTCGCGGCATGGAATTACTGGTGTGCGTCATCAACCAGGAGGAAAAGCTCGAAGAGATCCTGTCGGGATTTCTGGATCTCGGCGTTACCGGAGCCACGGTGATCAAGAGCGAGGGGATGGGCCGGGTCCTGGCGAACGGTGTGCCCCAGACTCTCATGTCGCGATCTCGCCCTCAGAATGTCACGATCTTTTCCGTCATCGAGTCGAAACGGACGCTTGAAGCGGCCATCGACATGGTGCAAGCGATTTGTGGGGACTTTGGTGGGCCGTCAACGGGAATCGTGTTCACCGTGCCGGTGGAGCGCGTGATCGGGTTAGCACCGGAGCTGCAATCCGACAGCAAGTGAGGGAGACGCTCCACCGACGACTCCACCGTGGCGATCGGCGTTAGGGGCACGATTTCACGGCTCGCATACCGCAGAGCGCCGCAACCGGGTTAACTTGTGCGGGAACCTT
>JBDHFY010000085.1:0-14202 GCA_039590195.1 Gemmatimonadota bacterium
CGTATCGGGTGTTTCCAGCTGCACCGCAAGATCGCTTCGTTCCCGAAAATCGTGCACGAGCGCTCGCATAGCAGGTAACAGCCCCAGATCGTCTAGCAGCGAGGGCCGTAGATCGTGCAGCACGTTACGTATGCTTTGTATCCCCGTATCCATTAGAGACATCGCGTGATCCAACCGACCGGCGAGATCGTGACCTGCCACTTCTCGCATCATGCCCAGCTGGAGCTGCACAGCCGACAGCACCTGTGCCGTCTCGTCGTGCAGCTCCCGCGAGAGACGGCGTCGCTCGGCTTCGTGTACCCGAACCATCCGCGAGGCAAGGCGCTCCAGCTCGGCTGTGCGCTCCGCAAGACGACGGTACAGATTGGCACCCTCGAGAGCAGCACCGACCTGCTGTCCCAACGTGACCAGAAACCGTGAATCCAGTGCGGTGAAGGGGTCGCGCGCGTTGCCGACGATCACGAGCGCACCGCTCACTCGTGCCCCTTGGAAGACTGGCAGGGCCGCCGCGTAAGCGAAGGCGCCATCGTCGAGCGCGCCATCCGTCCCTCCATCGCGCCTGATCTCCGGGGACCCCGTGACGATGGCCCGAGAGATCGCTGCCGCAGCCGTCCCGCGTGGCTCCCGTCCTGTCCAGGTCTCGCACGCGCCCGTTCCGGCCGTGAAGCACCCGGTACCGTCGCCCATCAGGTACATGGCGCTGCCTCGCACGCCGGGCAAACTCAGAGGGCGCTCCAGCAGACGCCGAAGCACATCGGGGCTGGAGGTGCCGCTCCCTTGCTGGAGATCCCCGGAGAGCGCCGACAGGGTAGTCAGTCCGCGATGCTGATCCTCGAGGACGAGTAGGAGGATACCTGCCCCCATGGCCAGGACGAACACCAAGTCGAGGTAATAACCCCACGGGACCCAAGCACCGCGCGCTCGGAGGAAGGGATAATCCAAGTGATGGAGGCCCCAGAGGAAGAGCGCGACTGCAAGTCCAGCGGCCGCTGGCGAACCCACCTGTCGGTGATAGCGAAAGAAAACCCATCCCGTCCAGATGGTGGCGGCACTCAAGAACAGCACGGCTGGTCCTGCCGCGAGCAGGAAATTCTCCAGCCGATAAATGGCGACATACGACCAGACCACGGGGAAGAGGATGACTACTAGGTACGCCGGTCGGAGCCGCATTTGTTGCGAAAAGACGAAAGCGGCCCACAACAGGGCGATAGCTGTCCAGCCGGTGGTGACCTGGTGCCAGTAGAGCCAGTGTCGATTGGCCGTCTCGAGGAAACTGATAATGGCACCCAGCCGCAGGGCGTACAGTCCCCACGCCAGGCTCCACCACGCGAAATACGGCTTTCCGTACCGACGGTAGAGGAAAGCGCACAGCAGTGCGATGCCGAGTGTAACAGCCGCTTGCAGGAAGGCGGCGGCAAGTTCGGAGGTGGCCGCGCCCGGAATCCCTAAGTCCATACAAAGTTATTGGTTTAGCAGTTCGCGATTTACTCTTAAAACAACCTTCGCTCCGTCGCAGACGCAATCTCTCGGCGAGCCCCGCCCGCGAAGCAGACCGCCGATCGGGCAGCATCGGACAAGGCGAGCATGGGCAATTGCTGTTGCCCACACTTGCTCGTGAGAACTACGAGGAGCCTACAGACGTAGACCCCTCGTGTCATCTCGCGATCAGTTGTCGTAGTACAGAAAGAACTCGTGTGGGTGCGGACGGAGGCGGATAGGATCGACCTCGTTCTCCATCTTGTAGCCTATCCACGTCTCGATGAGGTCGTCAGTGAACACGGCACCCTTCGTGAGAAATTCGTGATCGGCGCTCAAAGATTCGAGCGCCTCCGTGAGCGAACCCGGCGTGTGACGATGAGCGGCGAGCTCCTCAGGAGTCATTTCGTAAATGTCGCGGTCCAAGGGGGCGCCGGGGTCCATCTTGTTTTGGATCCCGTCCAGCACCGCCATCAACATGGCCGAGAACAATAGATACCCGTTGCAGCTCGGATCAGGGCAGCGGAACTCCAGCCGCTTCGCCTTGGGATTTTTTGAATACATCGGGATCCGGACTGCGGCAGAGCGGTTACGGGCCGACATAACCAAGTTGATGGGCGCTTCGAAGCCGGGCACCAGACGCCGATAGGAATTGGTGGTCGGAGCCGCAAACGCCAACACGGCGGGAGCGTGCTTGAGTAAGCCACCGATCCCGTGCAGCGCCAGCTGACTCAGTCCGGCATAGCCATCACCGCCGAACAGCGCTTTGCCGTTCTTCCACAACGAGAGGTGCGTATGCATGCCGCTGCCATTGTCCTGGAAAACGGGCTTCGGCATGAACGTCACAGTCTTCCCGTGCCGTTTGGCGACGTTCTTGATGATGTACTTATACCACATGAACTGGTCTGCCTGCCTCAAGAGAGGCGCGAACTGCATGTCGATCTCGCTCTGACCTGCGGTACCGACCTCGTGGTGGTGGGCTTCGACGACGATCCCGATCTTGCGGAGCTCGTAGACCATCTCGCCCCGCAGGTCGTGATAGGTATCCGTGGGGCTCACCGGGAAGTAACCGCCCTTGTAACTCGGCTTGTACCCGAGGTTGGGCTCTTCGAACCGTGCGGTGTTCCAGGCACCTTCCACTGAATCGATCTCGTACAATCCACGATGTTCGTTCTGCTCGTAGCGAACCTGGTCGAAGATGAAAAACTCGGGTTCGGGACCGATATAGCACGTGTCGGCGACACCAATCTTCCCCAGATACTCCACCGCCTTTCGGGCCACATGCCGCGGGTCGCGCGTGTAGTCCTCCCGTGTGATCGGGTCGACGATGTTGGCAATCACGCTCACTGTTGGCTCTTTGAAGAACGGATCGAGCGCTGCGGTATCAGGATCCGGAACTGCCAGCATGTCAGAAACGTGGATTCCCTGCCACCCACGAATAGACGACCCGTCGAATCCCACACCGTCCACGAAGGTGCTCTCGTCCCAGGTATCGACAGGAAACGAACAGTGCTGCCATGTTCCTAGGAGGTCGGTGAACTTGAGGTCTACCATCTCGGCGTGGTTCTCTTTGGCGAATGCGAAGAACTCTTCTGGTGTCATCGAGCCCAGCTCCTCCGGTCTGGATGGTGGCGCGGGAAATGGAACGGCCGCCAGAGCTTAGTGCCGCAGTGCCTCGGAGCGCAAGCGATGACGTGAGGGTAGAGCGTCAATTCGTCCTGTAAGCCTGTCCGATCGTCGCGGCGGCGGCGGCGTAACCTTCTGCGGTGAGATGGCCGATGAAATCGCTGTAGTCGGCACAGGCACGGACCTCGGGAGAAAACCCGGCCACGACGTTTCCCCCCAAGGCCCTGGCTATCCCCTCGTCGATCACCGGGTGATTGGTCGAAGCGCGTTCACCGTCGGGCGTGCACACCTGGTGGCTGGGGCCGCCAACGACCGGCTGGAGCATGATGGGACCGACGCTCGGATACCGCTGGCGCACGTGCCCGACCACCGTCTGGATATGACCCGTCCACCAATCCGGATCACTCTGAAAGTTGGCACTGATCGTCAGCACGACGCGATCTGGCGCATTCGAGCTGGCCAGACACGCAGATTCGATGGGACGCGACCAGCCGTCGAAATTGGGGTCGGCCCAAAGGTCGATGGCGCCACCACTGCGCCACACGAGCTGCCAGGCCTCGTCCTCCACCACGGTTTCGAATCCCGCATGATACCAGCCTGCCGTCTGACTGTAGCCGATCACGTGCGTACAGGCGAACTGCACACCGGGAAGTGGGACCTCGTCCATTCCATCGGGCAGCCCCGGGATCTCCGTGGCGCACCCCCACGAAACAACGAGAGTGAGGCCTGTGAGGAAAAGACAGGGTCGGAGCATCGTGACTCGAGTGTAAGGGCTCAGGAGGATGGCTTCACTGCCCGAGATTAGCGGTGACTGGGCTCACACCTAATGGGGAAACCCAAGAACCGGGGTCCAAACCCTTTACGTTCAGACCACCCGAAGACCGGAACCCGCCCAACAGAAGGAGAAACCCTTGAACAACATGAATGAGCTCGTTGCCAACCTGTCGCAGATCCTCATCCCATGGGGGCTCAAGGTCCTCGCCGCCCTGGCGATTCTCTTTGTCGGTCGCATTGTGGCCGGTTGGGCCCGGCGCAGCACCCGAGCACTCCTCGAGCGGCGAGAGATGGACCCCACCCTCACGCCGTTCGTGGGTTCGCTAGTCTACTATCTCGTCCTCGCCTTTGTCTTCATCGCGGTCCTCGGCGCCGTCGGGATCCAAACAGCCTCGCTCATCGCCGTCCTGGGCGCCGCTGGGTTAGCCGTAGGTCTCGCACTCCAAGGAACGCTCTCGAATTTCGCCTCCGGCGTCATGCTCTTGGTATTCCGCCCGTTCCAAAAGGGCCAGTTCATCGAGGTAGCAGGAGTCAGCGGGTCGGTCGACACCGTGGGAATCTTCACCACCACCCTCAACACTCCGGACAATATCCATGTCATCCTGCCCAACTCCAAGGTGTGGGGTGATACCATCAAGAACTACGCGACGAATGAGATCCGGAGGATCGACCTGGCGGTGGGAATATCCTACGACGACGACATCGGACTTGGCATGAACACCATCCGGAAAGTTCTGAGTAGCGAAGACAGGGTGCTCCAAGAACCGGAGCCCACCGTGGCCGTGAGCGAGCTAGGTAATTCGTCGGTCAACATCGTGGTACGACCGTGGGGCAAACGGGAAGACTACTGGGCTTTGCGATGGGACCTTACGAGGGCCCTCAAAGAAGAGCTCGAGGCGGCTGGATGCTCGATCCCGTACCCACAGCGCGACGTGCACATGTTCCAGCGCAAAGGAGTGGCCTAGTCGCGCGCTTTCGCCGTGGCGGCCACCTGTGCGGGAGCGGAGACCGGGACATAGTTTTCCTGCTGTCGCCCTCCCGGATCGTGGTCGGCGTAGGACTGCACCATCGTTCCAGAGGGCGTCGGAGCCGTCGACATCGCTCGACGGGAGGTCGTCCTATCATGAAGCGCAGAGACTTTCTGAAGTCCACGACCGGCGCTATGCTCAGCGGGATGATCCTGGCGCCCAAGTGCACGCCCACTGCGGGGGACCGCGCCGCGGCTCGCTCGCTCGGACGCATCGGCCTTCAGCTCTACACGGTGCGTAGCCTCATGCAGCAGGATGTCGGGCGCACCCTCGATCTGGTGGCTGGCGCGGGATACCAAGAGGTGGAGTTCGCGGGCTACTTTGACCGGACGCCGCAGGAGGTTCGTGCACAGTTGGAGCGCAGCGGGCTCGAGGCACCGGCCGCGCACATCGCGCTGGAGAACCTTCGCGATACGCTCGCCCAGGTAGTGGACGCCGCGAACGTGGTGGGGCACCGCTACCTAATCCTTCCGTGGCTAGCGGAGGCGGATCGCCAGACGTCAGACGATTACCGACGGATAGCCGACGAGATGAACACCATCGGCGACGCGTGCCGAACAGCCGGTGTCCAGTTCGCCTACCACAACCACGACTTCGAATTCGAGGAGGTGGAAGGGAGCATCCCCTACGACCTGTTGCTCGAGCGGTGTGATGCCGAGCTCGTGCGCATGGAACTCGACCTCTATTGGACCCTGGTCGGAGGCCGGGATCCGCTCGAGTTCTTCGAGCAGCATCCGGAGCGGTTTCCGCTCTGCCATGTGAAGGACAGGGACCGGTCCGGTGAGATGGTGGATGTAGGCGAGGGAACGATCGACTTCGGGGCGATCTTCGCCCAGTCCGAAGAGGCTGGTCTCGCACATTACTTCGTGGAGCACGACAACCCGCCGGATCCGGAGGAGTCGATCAAGACCAGCCACCGGTATCTCACTCGGCTGACGTTCTAGGATGCAGATTTCCATGCACATGGCCACCATCCCGTGAATCGCAAGCTGCGGTACGGCATGGTGGGCGGCGGTCCGGGAGCCTTCATCGGTGCCGTCCATCGCAGGGCTGCGGCTATCGACGGTGATATCGAGCTCGTCGCCGGAGCGTTCTCGTCAGATGTCGAGCGGTCGCGACGGCAAGGCGCCGAGCTGCTACTCGACTCGGACCGTGTCTACCGCAGCTTCGAGGAAATGGCGGACCGGGAGGCAGCGCTGCCGCCCGAATCACGCATCGACTTCGTTTCCATCGTCACTCCCAACCACCTTCACTTCCCGGTCGCAAAGGCGTTCATCGAGCGGGGGTTCCACATCGTGTGCGACAAACCCATGACCACGACTCTTGACGACGCAGAGGCCCTGTGCCGCCTCGTCGACGACCATTCCGTGGTGTTCGCGCTGACGCACAATTACACAGGCTACCCCATGGTCAAGCAGGCCCGCGCCATGGTGCGGCATGGCGTGTTGGGCGAGGTCCGCAAGGTCGTGGTCGAATATCCCCAGGGGTGGCTGTCCACGCTGGTGGAAGCAGAGGGTCAGAAGCAGGCTGAGTGGCGCACCGACCCCAAGCGAGCCGGCCTTTCGTCGGCCCTGGGCGACATCGGCACCCATGCGGAGAACCTCGCACGCTACGTGACGGGTCTCGCAATCGAGGCCCTGTGCGCGGACATCTCCACCCTGGTGCCGAGTCGCCGCTTGGAGGACGACGCGAACCTGCTGATTCACTACGCGGGCGGAGCCCGGGGCGTGCTCTACGCGTCTCAGGTCTCGCTGGGCGAGGAAAACAACCTGCGCCTCCGTGTTTACGGCACGCAGGCCTCACTCGAGTGGGCACAGGAGTACCCGAACTACTTGCGCGTGCGGCATCCGGATCGCCCAATGGAGCTATACTCCCGGGGTCATGGCTATCTGGCGCCAGAGGCCCAGCATGCGGCGCGGTTGCCGCCGGGACATCCGGAGGCTTTCATCGAGGCCTTCGCCAACATCTACTTGAACGCGGGCCGTACGATGGCCGCGCGATTGGCAGGGTCCGAGCCGGGACCCTTTGACACGGATTTCCCCACCGTCCAGGATGGAGCGGTGGGCGTGCACTTCGTCCAGCGGGCCGTTGAGAGCGGCCGGTCGCGCACGTGGGTTGACGCCTCCTACTCGCCGCCTGGGTGAGGGTCAGCCGTGGAGAATGTGGGCGAGCGATACCCTCGGAGTGCTCAGGAGCCTGAGACATGAGCAGACCCGTCACGCTGTTCACCGGCCAGTGGGCCGACCTGCCCCTAGACACTCTCGCTAGCAGATCTGCCGCGTGGGGCTTCGACGGTCTCGAACTCGCCTGCTGGGGAGATCACTTCGAGGTTCAGCGTGCACTCGCCGATCCTGAGTACTGCGAGGATCGGCGGCGGCTCCTGGACGAGCACGGCCTCAGCGTGTGGGCGATCAGCAACCACCTGGTCGGTCAGGCCGTCTGCGATCCCATCGAAGACCGCCACCGACACATCCTGCCAGCCCACGTCTGGGGCGACGGAAAGCCGGAGGGAGTGCGCGAACGTGCTGCCGACGAGATGAAGGCTACCGCCCGGGCGGCCCAGGCGCTCGGGGTCGAGGTCGTCAACGGCTTCACCGGAAGCGCAATCTGGCACATGCTCTATTCCTTTCCGCCGGTGCCCCCCGAGACGCTGGAGGAGGGGTTCGCCGACTTCGCCCGCCGCTGGATTCCGATCCTCGACGTCTTCGACGAAGTCGGGGTGCGCTTCGCGCTCGAAGTGCACCCGACGGAGATCGCCTTTGACATCGCCACCGCCGAGCGGGCCCTCGACGCCCTGGGCGGGCACGCATCGTTCGGCTTCAACTACGACCCCAGCCACCTGGGCTACCAAGGGGTCGACTACCTCGCCTTTATCGAACGCCTCGGCGACCGGATCCTTCACGTGCACGTGAAGGATGCCTGGTGGTCGGACGTCCCCATGGAGGCGGGCGTGTTCGGCGGGCACCTCCCTTTCGGAGACCGGCGCCGCTTCTGGGACTTCCGATCGCCCGGCCACGGCAATATCGACTTTGAGGAGGTCGTGCGGGCCTTGAACCGGATCGGCTACGAAGGACCGCTTTCTATCGAGTGGGAGGACGCGGGCATGGACCGCGAGCACGGAGCCGTCGAAGCGTGCGCATTCGTGAAGGGACTGGACTTTCCGCCGTCGGACACAGCGTTCGACGCGGCGTTCTCAAGGGAGTGAGTGAGTCGGCATCCGAAAGAGGAGCATCCCGATGAGAGCTTCCGTTCGCCACGTCGGCGCCGTGCTGGCGCTCATTGGCGGCCCCTCCATCTCGTGCGGGTATGGAGCGCGCGAATCCCCTGGGGAAGGATCCATGGCACCGGCAGGTAGCAACAAGTCGGCGGCTCCCAACCAACTCACCGAAGCAGACCGCGCTGCCGGATGGCGCCTTCTGTTCGACGGTGAATCGCTCGCGGGCTGGCGCGGCTACCGGCGGGAGGACGTACCGGCCTCGTGGAAGGCCGTGGATGGAACCCTAGCTTTCTCGCCGGGGACCGACGGGGGCGACCTCATCACGACGGAGGAGTTTGGCAACTTCGAGTTCGCGCTGGAGTGGAAGATCTCGCCGGGTGGAAACAGCGGCATCATGTTCCGGGTCACAGAAGAGCACAATTGGCCCTGGGAGTCGGGCGCAGAGGTGCAGGTCCTAGACAACATCGGCCATGTCGACGGGAAGAACCCGTTGACGTCCGCTGGCGCCAATTATGCGCTGCACGCACCCGCCCGCGACGTCACCAGACCCGTGGGAGAGTGGAACGAGGTGAGGCTCGTCGTCGACGGCAGCCACGTGGAGCATTGGCTAAACGGCACGAAGGTCGTCGAGTACGAACTGTGGAGCGACGAGTGGAAGGCGCTCGTGGCCGGGAGCAAGTTCAATGAGATGCCCAGGTACGGCCTGGCCACCGAGGGCCACCTGTGCCTTCAGGATCACGACGACCCCGTCTGGTACCGGAACATCAAGATCCGACCGCTGTAACGTGGAAGGGCGCGGACCAAACGACGTTGGGCTGATCTCCTACCTTCACGTCAAGTACCGCCTCGAGGTCGGCGGAGCCCGCCGCTCCGCAGTGTAGGGAAAAGGCACCACGCTCGATGACTACTCTGTAACCCCGAGGTGAGCCCATGGACGTCTCTCGTCGAGAAGCTCTTCACCGCCTGACGGTCCTCGTGGGCGGGGCCATCTCTGCGCCAACGATGGGCGCGATCCTCTCCGGCTACCGGGCGAAGGCTCAACCACCAGGCTGGATCCCCCAGACACTTACAACCGACCAGGCCAAGCTTGTGGGAATCCTGGTCGACCGCATCATCCCCACCACTGACACCCCTGGGGCGAAGGATGCCGGCGTTGTGGTCTTCATCGACAGGCTCCTCGACGACTGGGTGCAACCGGACGCGCGTGGGCGGTTCCTCACAGGCCTTGCCGCCGTCGACGAACAGATTCGGGAGGCCCACGGCGTCGTCTTCCACGACGCCACGCAAGCGCAACAGAACGCTCTCCTCAACCGCCTCGACCAAGAAGCAGTCCAAGCGCGGCGGGAGAGGGCCCACCCCCTCCCCTTCTTCGCCTCGCTCAAGGAGTGGACTCTGGTGGGTTATTACACGTCCGAAGTCGGAGCGACCCAGGAGCTCCAATGGCTCGCCGCACCCGGCCGCTACGACGGCGATCTACCTCTAGAGGAGGTCGGGCCGACATGGGCATGAGCTTGCAGACCGCGCAGACCGGACGCGCGAAGGTCTACGATGCCATCGTCGTGGGATCCGGCATCACGGGCGGTTGGGCCGCGAAGGAGCTCACCGAGAAGGGCCTAGAGGTGCTACTCCTGGAGCGTGGACGGCCTGTCCGGCACGTGGTGGACTATATCACCGAGCACAAAGCCCCATGGGAGATGGAGTACCGAGGCCGGGGCGACCGCCAAGGGTCGAAGGAAGACCAGTTTATTCAGTCCCAGGCCGGGCCGTTTAACGAGTACAACGCTCACTTCTTCGTCAACGATCGGGAGAATCCGTACACGTTCGACGACGCCAAGCCGTTCCTGTGGATACGTGGCTACCAACTCGGGGGTCGCTCGATCACCTGGGGTCGACAATCGTACCGGTGGAGCGACCTGGACTTCGAGGCCAACGCTCGTGAGGGAATCGAGATCGACTGGCCCATCCGCTATGCCGATCTCGAACCGTGGTACGACCATGTGGAGCGCTTCATCGGCCTGAGCGGCCAGGCGGAGGGAATGCCCCAGCTCCCGGACAGCCAGTTCTTGCCCCCCATGCCCTTCACCGCCGGAGAGGAGCGGGTGAAGAAGGGAATCGAGAGAGCTTTCCCCGACCGGCGCATGACCATTGGCCGGTCCGCCGTCTTGACCCAACCCCACAACGGCCGGGGGATCTGTCACTACTGCGGCCCATGCCCCCGCGGCTGCTCCGTGGGTGCCTACTTTTGCAGTCTGAGCAGCACGCTCCCGGTGGCGCTGGAGACCGGCAAGCTCACGATCCGCACGCACAGCATCGTGCACAGCCTGATGTATGACGAGGCGCGGGAGGCTGTCACCGGTGTGCGGGTCATCGACGCCGAGACCCACGAAAATCTCGAGTTCCGGTGCCGGACCGTGTTCCTCTGCGCCTCCGCCCTGGCCTCGACCCAGATCCTGATGATGAGCACCTCGGCCCGCTTTCCAGACGGTCTGGGTAACTCGAGTGGCGTCCTGGGCCATTATCTGATGGACCACCACTTCAAGCTGGGCGCGTTCGGGACCGTTCCAGGCCTGGAGGACCGTTACTACTACGGCCGCCGCCCGAACGGCATCTACCTGATGCGCTTCCGGAATCTGGACGCACGGACGCGTCACCCGGATTTCGTGAGGGGCTACGGCTGTCAGGGGGGCGCGGGCCGCGAGGGGTGGGGCCGGGGAGTCGCAGAGGCAGGTCTGGGCGCGGCGCTCAAGAGCCGGCTACGGACGCCGGGACCATGGCGCATGGCCCTGTCGGCGTTCGGCGAGATGCTCCCTCGCCACGACAACCATGTCACGCTCGACCCGTACGTCACGGACGCCTGGGGTCTCCCCGTCCTCCGTGTCCACTGCACCATGGGCGAGAACGAGCTGGCCATGCGCAGGGACATGAAGCTTGCTGGCGCAGAGATGCTTGAGGCAGCCGGGTGTACCGACGTGCAGCCCTGGGAGGACGTCTACCGGCCCGGAGAGGGGATTCACGAGATGGGGACCGCGCGGATGGGGCGGGATCCCCGTACCTCGGTGCTCAACTCGTGGAATCAGCTGCATGACGTCCCGAATGTCTTCGTCACGGACGGGGCGTGCATGACGTCGGCGGCTTGCCAGAATCCGTCGCTCACCTACATGGCGCTCACGGCTCGAGCGGCAGACTACGCGGTCCAGGCCATGAATCGTGGGGAGCTCAAGGTAGGGTAGGGAGGTTGACTTAGGGACCCACGGACATAGTGCCCCTGGATTCCGGCTCGGCGGTCTTTCGGGTTCCCCAACATGTTCCCGCCCAGGGCTATGCATCGCATGGAAAGAGCAAACCCCATGCGATGCATGAGGTTACGAGAAAAGGTGCCGGGCGGATTCGAACCGCCGAATAGAGGTTTTGCAGACCTCTGCCTTACCACTTGGCTACGGCACCGCGTAGGCAAAACTTGGCTGCCTCGATGCTGAATCTCAAGGGCTAAAAATTGCCGAGTTCAGCCTGAAGAAGTGCCGACCTGGAATGGGTCCGAAGGGCTGCACCTTCTGGCTTGTCCCCGCGGATCGATAAGGCTAGGATTGCAGTCCTGGCGCCCGTGGCTCAACTGGATAGAGCATCGGACTTCGGATCCGAGGGTTGGGGGTTCGAGTCCCTCCGGGCGCACTCGGTGAAACTGAAAAGGGCGCAGCAACTCGCTGCGCCCTTTCTCCATTCGCTCCTCTCCAAGGGTGCTGGCAGCAGGCGAAGGTTCACGCCCGATACTCGAATCCTCGATAACTCACCCGGAAAAAGAGCGAATAAAGCACCGGTACGACACCCAGCGTCAGCACCGTTGCAAACAACAACCCAAACAGGATCGCGATCGCCATGGGCTCGAACATCACGCCGCCCCCGAGCCACAAGGGGACCAGACCACCCACCGTGGTCATGGTGGTCAGCAGGATCGGCCGCAGCCTGCGCTGCGCGGCTTCCACCACCGCCCGCGACGGCTCCAGTCCGTTCACGTCTATCTCAATACGGATCCTGTCGAGGAGAACGATTGCGTTGTTGATGACGATCCCCGCGAGAGCGATCACACCCAGCAGCGTCATGAACCCGAAGTACGATCCGGTCACGAGCAGACCGATAACCACGCCGATCAGGCCGAGAGGAATGGTGAGCATGATGATCAGGGACTTGCGGACGGAGTTGAACTGTCCAACGAGAAGAATCACGATGATGAACAGCGCGATGGGAAGCTTTGCGCCGATCGACTGCTGCGATTCGATGGACGTCTCAGCTTCCCCGCCGATTTCGAAGAGGTACCCAAGTGGCCAGCCCGCACTCTGATCCTCCAGCCAGGGCACGAGCGGCGCGTTGACCTGTGCCGCCGTGACGCCGGGCGCGAGTTCGGCACTCACCGTCACCGTCTTTTGCCGGTTGCGCCGCAGGATCTTCGATGGCTCCCACACGACCTTGAGATCCGCCACCTGTTTGAGCGGGACCGACTGCCCGGTCGCCTGGGCGTAAATATTGAGGCTCTCGACCTTGCCGAGATCCTCGCGGTCCGCCGCAACCGACCGCATGACGACGGGAATGACCTTGTCGTCCTCGCGATACTGAGTGGTCTCGAAGCCCGACAGCACCGTCTGCAAGGACACGGCGATATCACGACTGGAAACGCCGGCTCGACGAGCACGGGGTTGGCTCACGTCCACGAACAGTTTCTTCGTTCGGTGACCCCAGTTGTCGCTGATGTTGCGGGCACCGGGGATGTCTCGGAGCCGCTCCTTCACCCCGTCCATAAGCACGAAGAGCTCTTCGGGGTCCCGTCCGGAGATGCGGACCTGAACGGGCGCCTCGATTGGTGGACCAATAGCCGCCGGCTTGACGATGGCCGTCAGGTCGGGGAATTGGTCGAGAGTGAACCGCTCGATCTTCGGTATGATCTCATCGACGACCGCCCGCGACGTGGTATTGACGATGGCGTAGGCATAGTTGGGACTGGATGGCTCCGGTGTGTAGGCCAGGAGATAGTTCGGCGCACCCTGCCCGACGAACACCGACCAGTTCACGACACCCTCCACCCGGCCCTCAGCGCTGTCCACCATGAGGGAGTCTGCGAGGAAGCGTTGGAACGCGTTGACCACCTGCTCCGTGCGCTCAATGGGCGTTCCCAGTGGCATCTCGACTTCGGCGGTGAGCAACGCCCGATCCGAGGGTGGGAAGAAGACGTTGGGCACGAACCGGAACCCAAACATCGCGACGACGAAGGTGGCGACGACGGCACCCAAGAAACGCCAGCGATGCCGCAATGACGAGATGAGGAATTCCCGATAGCTTCGGTAGAACGGCGAGTCGAAGCTCTGACCCTCTGGGTTCGTCTTCACTTTCATGAACCGGAAGCACAGCAGCGGGATCATGGTGAGCGACAGCACCCAGGACGAGAGCAATGCGATCGTCACCACCTTGAACAGCGGTGCGGTATACTCTCCCGTGTCCGATTCCGCCAGAAAAATCGGCAGGAACGCCGCCGCGGTAGTGAGGGAAGACGTCAGGAGGGGGATCCGCAGCTCGTTTGCAGAATCAACCGCCGCTTCGAGCCTTCCCTTTCCGCCCGCCATCTGCACCATGATGGACTCCGACATCACGATGGCGTTGTCCACGAGCATTCCCAGGGCGATGATCAGGGCCGCCAGCGATACCTGGTCGAGGCCGACGTCGAAAAACGACATCACCAAGAAGCTCATGAGGATCGTCATGGGGACGAGCGACGCCACGAGAAATCCGGTTCGCAACCCGAGTGTGACGAGCATGACCACGGCAACGATGCCGACGGCTTGCAAGAGGTTGCGGACAAAATCGTTGACCTTGCGGTCGACGTAGCCTGGCTGAAACGCCACGATGTCGAATTCGATGCCGATGGTGTATTGGGCCTCGAGCCGCCTCATGAGGGCGCGCACGTTCTCGCCCAGGGCGACGAGGTTCCCGCCCTCACGCATCGAAATCGCTAGCGCCAGCGCAGGGACACCGGAGGAGTACGCCCTCGACTGCGGCGGATCGACGTACCCGCGCTCCACGGACGCGATGTCCTCG
>JBDHFY010000086.1:0-14475 GCA_039590195.1 Gemmatimonadota bacterium
GCCTTGTAGGTGATCGGGGCCCCGTCCCGACCATAATCCGAGAGGGGCACTAGAATGCCCTTGGAGCATTTCTGACAGGTCGGCCATTCGTTCACGTCCATCTTTACCACCCCCAGTCCCAAAGTATGATCTACCCTCTTCCGCACCGACGGTCGTCGACGAGTCAGCGCCTAGCCTCCACGGGTTCCGATCCCCGACCAGGGATACCCTGCGTCGAAGGCCTCGGCGAAATCGTATACGGCTTCGAAGTCTTCGATCCGGTCGCTCTCCTGCCTCATGAGCAACCCGGCGTCGATGAGAAGGAACACAATACGCCCGATGTCTTCAGTGCATTGGATGCCCCAATGAGACAGCACCTGTCGAGCCATCAGACCGAACTGCTCGAGCGCAAAATCCCGACACGCACGGGCCAGCTCCTCCCCGGTGATGTGGCCCCGGCCCGCTGTCGCTGACAATACTCGAGGGTCGCGAGCACAAAGAGGTAGGCCCGGTCCTGATAGCGTGGATCGAGCTCTCGGATGCGTTCGAGGACGTCCTCGGCTGATAATGGCTCGCTCATGTCCTTAAGGTGTGGATCCGGCGGACTCAGAGCAAGTGAGGCCGATCACGGTGCGGCCTCCGCCTGGGCGTAGAGGGGCCACCCGGCCGAGAGCTCCCTCACCGCGCCCGCAACCCGATCCACCGTGTCATTGTCGGGCGATCTGAGCACCGTGTGGATCAGCTCGGCAATCTGCCTCATTTCCGCGACCCCCATGCCCCGCGTGGTGAGTGCTGAGGTGCCCAGCCGCAGTCCGCTGGTGACGAATGGGGATCTCGGATCGCCGGGAACCGTGTTCTTGTTGGCGTGGATTTGGGCACGGCCGAGCGCCTCTTCAGCCTCCTTGCCCGTCAGCTCCTTGTCGCGCAAGTCCATGAGGAGGAGATGGGTATCGGTCCCGCCGGACACCAACCGGTACCCGTGCGCCGCCAGCCCCTCGCCCAGGGCCGCCGCGTTGCGGACGATCTGAGCGGCGTACTCTCTGAACGCGGGCCGCAGGGCCTCACCAAATGCCACCGCTTTGGCCGCGATAACGTGCTCGAGCGGTCCCCCCTGCATCCCCGGGAACACGGCCTTGTCCACGGCTTTCGCCAGCGCTTCACGACAGAGGATGAATCCACCCCGCGGCCCGCGGAGCGTCTTGTGCGTGGTGCTGGTCACGATGTCGGCGTGCTCAACGGGGTTGGGGTGCACGCGGCCGGCCACCAGACCCGAGAAATGGGCCATATCCACCAAGAACGCGGCGTCGATCTCCCGGGCCACGTCGGCAAAGGCGGCGAAGTCGATGATTCGGGGGTAGGCACTTCCGCCGGCAATGATCAATTGTGGCCGTCCTTTTCGGGCCGTCTCCCTGACCCGGTCCATGTCGATCAGGCCGGTGGTTTCGTCGACGCCGTACTGCACGGCCGTGAAGATCTGCCCGGAGGCACTGACGGCATGTCCGTGCGTCAAGTGACCGCCGTGTGGCAGAGCCATCCCCATGAGCTTGCCGCCGGGCTTCAGCACCGCCATGTAGGCGGCGAGATTCGCCTGCGAGCCCGCGTGGGGCTGGACGTTGGCGTGATCGGCACCGAACAATTCGAGCACGCGGTCGATGGCTAGCTGTTCGACTTCGTCCACCACCTCACATCCACCGTAATACCGTCTCCCGGGGTATCCCTCGGCGTATTTGTTCGTCAGGGGCGAACCCATTGCCTCCAGCACGGCGAGTGAGACAAAGTTCTCGCTGGCGATGAGCTCGAGACCTCCCTCCTGGCGCTGGGCCTCACGCCGAATTACAGACCAAACCGCGGGATCGACTTCCTCGAGTGTCCGCAAAAACGTCATTCCTCCACCTCGATCTTGGCGATACGGCGTGCGTGGCGCCCGCCGTCGAAGGGCGTCTCCAGCCAACGTCTGAGAATTTCGACCCCTTCGTCAGGGCTGATGAAGCGCGACGGCAAGATCAACACGTTCGCGTCGTTGTGGCGCCGGGCGAGCTCGGCGATCTCGGGTGTCCAAGCCACGGCGGCTCGCACGCCCGGGAATCGATTGGCCGTGTATGACATGCCAAGGCCCGTCCCGCACATGAGGACACCGCGCTGAGCCTCACCGGCGCTCACGCTGGCGGCCACCTGCTTGGCGAAGTCCGGATAATCAACCGACTCGGTGGAATGTGCTCCAACGTCGACGGGCTCGAGGCCACGGTTCTCGAGCTCGGTCTTCAGACGTTCTTTGAGCTCGAAGCCCGCATGATCGGCGCCGATCGGTACCCGTTCACCCATCGCTCGCTCCCCTCACCCTCACCTATGCTCCGGCTTGCGTCTTCTTGCGCCGAGCCTCTTCGATACGGCGTGCGGCCAGATGGTCGGCCGCCAGGTAGGACGGGATGTTCTCGTCCTTCGCGATCTGCAGCACGTGCAGAATCGTATCGTAGATCTGCTCGGCCTTTTGATGGGATTGTTCGTGTGTCCATCCTTCGATCTCGGCGTTCACATTGATGACGCCCCCACTGTTGATCACATAATCGGGCGCGTACACAATGCCCCGCTCGTCGAGAATGTCGCCGTGCCGATCCTCCGCGAGCTGGTTGTTGGCGGCGCCTGCAATGATGTCGACCTTTAGCTCCACAAGGGTATCGTCATTGACGATCGCGCCAAGGGCGCACGGGGCGAAGATATCCGCATCGACCCCGTAGATCTCTTGGTGACCGACGGCGTGAGCTCCCATCTCGCTCACGACCCGCTTGACCTTCTCGTCGTCAATGTCGGAGACGATGAGTTTGGCGCCTTCCTCGTACAGGAGTTTGCAGAGGTGATACCCCACGTGGCCACATCCCTGCACGCTCACCGTCTTGTTCGCGAGGGAATCGCTTCCATATTGGACCTTCGCACACGCCTGCATCCCTCGGTAGGTTCCCAATGCCGTCACCGGTGACGGATCGCCCGACGCGTCGGCCAGGCCCACGACATAGTTGGTCTCCAGATGGACCAACTCCATGTCACCGGTGCTGGTGCCCACATCCTCCGCCGTGACATAACGACCAGCCAGGGAGTCCACGTGGCGCCCATGGCTTCGGAAGATGCCCTCACGGTCGCGCGTTTTGTTGTCGCCGATGATAACGCTCTTGCCTCCGCCGAGATTGAGGCCGGCCACCGCGGCCTTGAACGTCATCCCCCGCGACAGCCGCAGGACGTCGATCAGCGCCTCGTGGTACTTCTCGTACTGCCAGAATCTCGTACCTCCGAGCGCCGGTCCGAGCACCGTGCTGTGGATCGCAATGACTCCGCGGTAACCCGTTTCAGGATCGTACCAGAGGCTGACTTGTTCGTGCTCGTGCTCGGCAAGCAACGCAAACGTGTCGCCCTGCAACCCTGCTGGAACCGGCGCCGCGCTAGGCATGGAGTCCACGTGCAATAATGATTCGCTGGATTTCGCTTGTACCTTCATAGATCTCGGTCGCCTTTGCATCGCGGAATAACCGCTCGACTGGGTAATCACGCATGTAACCGTAACCGCCGAAAATCTGCACCGCTTGAGTAGTGACCCACATCGCCGTCTCCGACGCGAACAGTTTGGCCATACTCGCCCTTGAAGTTACGGCCTCGCCACGCTGTTTGGCCAACGCGGCCTCGTGCAACAGCGCACGTGCTGCAGCGATCCGCGTGGCCATGTCAGCGAGCTTCACCTGAATGCCCTGGAATTCGCGGATCGGTCTCTCGAACTGCCGCCGTTCCCCACTGTACTTCACAGATTCCTCGAGGGCCGCTCGGGCGATGCCAACCGCTTGCGCCGCCACCCCCAGACGGCCCTCGTCCAACCCTTCCATGGCGTAGATGAAGCCCCGCCCCTGCTCGCCCAACAGGTACTCCGGCCCGAGACGCAAGTTCTGTAGCGTGACCGAGGTCGTCCGCGATGCGCGGAGCCCCATCTTGTCCTCCGGCTTCCCCGGCTGCACTTCCGGTAACGCCGTCGGAACGACGAACGCCGAGATCCCACGTGCGCCCCGGTTCGTCTCCGGAGTGTCGGTCCGCACCATCGTGATCATGATGTCGGCGGTGTCGCCGTTGGTGACCCACGCCTTGGTGCCGTTGAGGACCCACGACTCTCCGTCCCACTCGGCCCGTGCCAGCAGGCTCGACGCATCAGATCCGCTGTCGGGCTCCGACAGGGCAAACGCACTCAACATCTCGCCCCGGGCCATGGGCTTCAGCCAACGCTCCTTCTGCTCCTCGCTTCCCAGGGTCATCAACATGAACGCCGGAAGCGAGTTGTGGACGGCCACGGAGATGGCAACGCTCGCATCAGCCGCGGCGATCTCTTCCACAACCATCAGAAACGTGAGCGGATCCAGCCCCAGCCCGTCGTACTCCTCGGGCACCGTCATGCCGAAGAATCCCATCTCGCCCAGCTGCTGCATCAGCAGACGAGGATACTCCTTGGTGCGGTCAGACTCGGCGGCCAGCGGCGCAATCTCCCGTTGCGCAAAATCCCGGGCGAGGTCCACAATCTCCCGCCGCTGTTCCTCGACTGAGCCCAACACATCAGCCATAGTCATAGAAGCCGCGCCCGCTCTTTCTCCCTAAGCGGCCTGCCGCCACCATCTTGCGAAGCAGCGGCGAAGGCCGGTATTTGTCGTCGCCGAAGCCCTCGTGGAGCACATCGAGGATGTGAAGACATACATCGAGGCCGATCAGATCTGCCAAGGCCAACGGACCCATCGGGTGGTTCATGCCGAGTTTCATCACGGTGTCCACCGCCTCGGGGGCCGCGACCCCCTCCATCACACAGTACACCGCTTCATTAATCATCGGCATGAGCACGCGGTTCGACACGAATCCCGGATAGTCATTGACCTCGACCGGCGTCTTGCCGAGCCTCTTGGCGGTGTCCACCACCCGCGACGCAGTCTCGTCAGATGTCTGCAAGCCCCGGATGATCTCCACCAGCGGCATGACCGGGACGGGGTTCATGAAGTGCATCCCGATCACTCTTTCGGGGCGCTGGGTCTTGGCCGCAATCTCCGTAATGGAAATGGACGATGTATTCGTGGCGAGGATTGCGCCGCCGTCGCCGCCATCCGGCGCGAGCCGATCGATCTCGGCGAAGAGCTTGAACTTGACGTCCGGCGACTCCGTAGCCGCTTCCACGATCAGGCCGGCGTCGGTCACCGCGTCGAGGTCGGTCGACGTGGTCACCCTGGCCAACGCCTCGTCCCGTTCCTCCTCCTGCAACGCCCCCTTCTTGATCTGCCGATCCATATTGCGCCGGATCGTGCCCACCGCCTTATCCAACAGCTCCTGGGAAACATCCACCAGCGTGACGTCCCACCCAGTTTGGGCGAAGACGTGCGCGATACCGTTACCCATCGTTCCCGCACCGATGACAGCTGCTCGCGTCACGTTGCCACCCTCTTCTCTTCACGCTTGTCGATTGTTCTCACAAACACCACCAATGCCACGCCAAATACCATCGTTGCGGCGAGACCACCTTCCGGTCCAAAGAGTCCACCGGTTAGCCATTCGTGGCTTCCCGCGTGGTACTCGACCATGGGGAGGTCGAGCCCGAGGCCGCTCACCGGCGCATCCGCGCCGACGCCCAGACCCGCGTTCCACCCAAAGTGCACTCCCCACGCAGCCGGCAGGCCGCCTCTTCCAAAGAACACCGCGCTCATCACCAGAGCTGCGAGTCCGACGTTGACCAGAGCGGGCACCGAAACCTCCGGATTCGCCGCATGCGCTGCAGCGAATAGCAGCGCCAACACGAGCGATGCTCGCCCCCGCCCCATGACGCCCGCCAGCCTGACGAGCGGGAAACCTCGAAACACCAACTCCTCCGCCAACGCCGCCACGCCGAGCCCGACGCCCACGGGCCAGGCGCGCGTCAGGTACGCGGTCGTGGCCTCCTCTGTCAGGCGAACGCCGGCTCCTCCGAGGAGGCTTACGCCGACGGCGGCTGCCGCCATCACCAATCCTGCGCCCGTGCCCTTGAGCAACGCCGTCGTGCTGCGTGACGCGTTGGGCCAGCCGAGCTCACGCCACGAGCATCCACCGCGCCGAACGATGGCCCAGCCGACAATCAGGGCGCCGATGACGACGGGTCCGCCGACCACGGCGAGACCGTACGGACCATCCGTCCACGCCACCGGAGTGACGAGGTTCAAGCCCAACGCGCCGAACGCTACCGCCGCGTAGAAGCCGGCGATCGCGAGGATCGCCCTGGCAATCGGGCGGATGCTACCCACAAACCAAAAGCGCGCCTTCTATCGAAGAGCGCGCGTCAGCGATCCGAGACGCCGGACAACGAAACCGGCGATCAAAAGCTTAATCACATCCCCGGCAAGGAAGGGAAGCGAACCGATGCGAACCGCCGCCGACACATTGCCACCGAGTGCGGCGAGCTGGACGATTCCGCCCGCGTAAATCACTACCAGACCGGCCACCACTGCCACGGCGGTCCGACCCCATGACCGTCCGCCCGCCGCAAGTTGTCCCGTAACCGCCGCCGCAAGCGGGCACGCCAGGAGATAACCTCCCGTGGGACCGAAGAGTCTTGCCAGGCCCGGCGCGCCGAAGGGCGCGAACACCGGAAGACCCGATGCCCCCATCGCCACATACAACACCATGCTCACCGCTCCGAGTCGTGGCCCGAGGAGGCCTCCCACGATAAGGACGGCCGGGACTTGAAACGTCATCGGTACGGGCGTGCCCGGAAGCGGTACGGCAATTTGCGCTCCGATCGTCACAAGCAATGCCCCAGCCACCGCCGGCACAACCCAGCGCATCGCCTGCACCGCGCTCCTCGTTGGAACCGTCAGTTCAGTCGGCCGCATATGCTCAACCCTGCCTCGAAATTCGGGTACGCGCCATTATGCTCGCGCAACGCTGAGGGCGACCGCGTTGCCACCCCCCAGACACAATGTGGCAAGACCGGTTGCAGCGTCGCGATCCTGCATGGCGAACAAGAGCGTCGTGAGGATACGTGCACCACTGGCGCCGATCGGATGACCCAACGCCACGGCACCGCCGTGCACATTCACGCGATCCCAATCCCACCCCAATGCCTTCCCGTCAGCAAGAGCCTGAACCGCAAACGCCTCGTTGGCTTCGATGAGATCGTAGTCGCCGATCTTGGTTTTCGCTTTCTCCATCAAGTGTTGCACCGCGACGATGGGGGCAAAGAACAGATCGCGCGGCTCGCCACCTCCGGTGGCATAGCCGGTCACGCGAGCCATGACGTCCAGGCCGTGTGCCTTGGCGAACGCCTCGGACGCCACCACCATGGCACTCGCCCCATCATTGAGCCCCGGCGCGTTCCCGGCCGTCACGGTGCCGCCCTTCTTGAAGGCGGGACGAAGCGCGGCCAGGGCTTCCAGCGTCGTCTCCTTCCTGGGTGATTCGTCTCGATCCACCACCGTGCTGCTCTTCCTTCCCGGCACCTCGACCGGAACGATTTCCGCCGCGAACTTGCAGCTCTCCATGGCCGCAATCGCCTTGCGGTGGCTGTTCAGCGCAAACTCGTCTTGCTCTTCACGCGTGATGCGCGCCTTTTCACCCGTGTACTCCGCATGACCGCCCATGTGGCAGTCACCGAAGGAACACCAGAGGCCGTCGTGGATGAGCCCATCGACCAGCGCTTGGTTGCCGAACTTGACGCCGCCGCGCATCCCAAACACGTAGTGCGGCGCGTTGGACATGGACTCCATCCCGCCTGCGACAATGCACTGAGCGTCCCCGGCCTTGATGGCTTGCGAGGCAAGCATCACGGCCTTGAGACCAGAGCCGCACACTTTGTTGATCGTCATGGCGGGGGCCGCAGCGGGGATGCCTCCGCCGATGGCGGCCTGCCTCGCTGGCGCCTGCCCGACGCCACCTTGGAGCACGTTACCCATGATGACTTCATCCACCGCCGCCGGATCCACTCCGGCGCGGCTCACCGCTTCACGTACCGCCACGGCGCCGAGTTGCGGTGCCTGCAACGGCGAGAGACCGCCGAGATAGCGACCGATCGCGGTCCTCGTGGCGCTCAGCAACACAGGTGTCGTTTCGCTATCTGGCAAAGTTGACTCTCTTCCTATGAGAGAGAATGGTGAGAGCCACTCTTTCAGAGAATGGCGAAGAATCTGTTAGGCTTAAGTGCCGTGGCACTCTGCGTGTCGCGCCACCCAACCCGACCACCTTCCCCGTTCGGAAGTTTAACGGTGGGACCCAGCCCCCTCAACTACTACCAGCGAGATCCTCCGGCGACGCAGACGGCTGCAGGGACCGGTCGCGTATCTGCTGCATGAGCCGCGCAAGGAATTCCTCCACGGGCACTACGTCCTGTTTCTTTCCGGCGCCTCTTACGCGAACCGCCACCGTTCCCTGCTCCACTTCACGCTTCCCTACCACGGCCATGAACGGCACCTTCATGAGCTCGGCGTCCCGCACACGATAGTTCAGCGTGTCACTTCGATCGTCGAGCTCGGCGCGGGCGCCATGCTGGCGCAGTCGGTCGCAAATCGCGGCCGCCGCTTCCCGCTGATCGTCGGTGATCGGGATGACCCGCACCTGTTCCGGCGCGAGCCATGTCGGGAACGCGCCAGCGAAGTGCTCGATGAGCATTCCGACGAACCGCTCCAGTGTCCCATAGATCGCCCGATGGATCATCACGGGCCGGTGCGTTTTGTTGTCGGACCCCACGTATTCCAGATCGAAACGCTCGGGTAGCTGATAGTCGAGCTGGATGGTAGCCCCCTGCCACTCCCGGCCGATAGCATCGCGGATCTTGATGTCGATCTTCGGCCCGTAAAACGCCCCGCCGGCGCGATCGGTCCCGTAAGTGAGGTTGCCTCGTTTGAGCGCTCCCTCGAGCGCCGCCTCCGCGACATCCCAGGCCTCGTCCGTGCCGATCTTCTTGTGCGGCCTGGTCGAAAAATCGAGGCGGTAATCGAGGCCGAACGTTGTCATGACCGAATCCACCAAATCCAACATGTCGAAGATCTCGTCCTCGATCTGGTCTTCGCGACAGAAGATGTGTGCGTCGTCCATGGTGAGCCCGCGGACCCGCAACATCCCGTGCAGCGTGCCCGACCGCTCGTTGCGGTAGACGTTGGCCACTTCAGCGAGGCGGACGGGAAGGTCGCGATACGAACGCTGTTTTGACGCATAAATGAGAGTGTGCATCGGGCAGTTCATGGGCTTGACCCGATAGCGAACATTCTCCGCTTCCCCGTCCCCCGCGGCCATGGGTGGAAACTGGTTCTGCTCGTACAGCGGCAGATGGCCCGATCGAACGAACAGCTGCTCCCGGGTCACGTGGGGAGTGTATACCAGATCGTATCCCCGCCTTAGCACCTCGTCCTCGATGTAACGGCGCAGCTCGAACTGCACCACGGCCCCGCGCGGGTGCCAGAGGATGAGACCCGGGCCGACGTCCTCCTGAATGCTGAAGAGGTCGAACTGCTTGCCGAGCAGCCGGTGGTCCCGCCGGCGTGCCTCCTCCAGCCGCCTGAGGTAGTCCTCGAGGTCTTTTTTGTCGAACCAGGCCGTGCCATAGATCCGCTGGAGCATTTGACGACGCTCGTCGCCTCGCCAATAGGCACCGGCGGCGTGGAGCACCTTGAAGTGCTTCAGCAATCCGGTGCTCGCAAGATGCGGCCCCCGGCACAGGTCGACGAACGGGCCGTCCGTGTATGTGGAAATGGTCTCGTCGTCCCCGAGTTCCTCCAGTCTCTCGAGCTTGAGTGGATCGTCCCTGAACCGCTCGCGCGCCGTCTCGCGATCGACCTCCTCCCGCTCGAAGGCATAATCTGTCTCGATGACCTCCCGCATCTTCTCTGCGATGGCCTCGAGGTCCTCCGGCGTGAACGGACGAGGCACCTCGAAGTCATAGTAGAAGCCGTCCTCGATGGGCGGGCCAAAGCCGATCTTCGCTTCAGGGAAGAGCTGTCGCACGGCGGTGGCCAGAATGTGCGCCGCCGAATGTCGAAGGACTTCGAGGGCGTCGGACTGCGTCGCCGTTAGGATCTCGAGCATGGCGTCGTCGCCGATCGGCCGGCTCAGATCCCACACATCTCCGTTCACGCGAGCCGCGAGGGCGGCCCTGGCCAGACCCGGTCCAATCGCCTCGGCCACCTGGCCGGCGGTGGTGCCCTTCTGCACCTCCCGGACCGACCCGTCCGGAAGGGTCAGGGCGATCGTTTGCGTCATGGGGTTGCCGGGAGAGTAAGCGGTTGCGATTCGAGCAGGGGTACGGGATCGTCCCCGAACACGAAGAACAGCACGAGCGCGAGTACCACCAGTGTCACGAAGATGATCGACTGGATGAGCAGCTTGCGCTCAACGGCGTCGTCGGCTGGGGGATTCATACGTTGATAAAGCCCAAAGGTTCATACATTCTTAAGTGTTCTAACCATTTATTTTAGCAGGTGTGATACTGTAGTGCCACGGGAGGAATTCTGAGCGATCATAGGCGGAGCGCCAGCCACCCCATCGGGATCGCATTCGCGGCGGCCGTAGCCCTCGGGGCCGGCTTCGTCGTGGGAATGGTATCCGGAGGCCTCTTTGGCAGGGTCAATTCCGACCGATTCCGGCACGTGGTGAGCCGGCTGCGCTCCCGCGAGCAGGCGGAGGCCGAGGACCCGGACCAACTCGAACGCGACCTGCTGACCACTCTTCGAAGCAACCCCACGACGCGCAGCCTCGATCTCGCCGTGCGAGCGCTGGGCGGCGGATTGGTGGAACTCACCGGCACCGTGCCGGAGGAGGCGACCCGGGAGCTCGCAGGCCGTCTGGCCCGCGGCGTGCCCGGGGCCGACGTCGTCGTGAACCGGATCCTCGTTGAAGGAAGAGACACCCGGGGAAACCACCAGGGGGCGGTCTCCCAGGTGACTTGAGCCCATGACGGCCCGAGCCGCGAGCTTCCTGGCCACCAGACCTCACAACTAGTGGCAAGCAGCGGCAGCGAACAATCAACCACTATTCATGACCACGTCCAAGCTGGCCCCACAATACGACCCGGCGACGACCGAGACAGCCACGTATCGGCGATGGCTGGACGCGGGAGTGTTTGCCGCCCACCGCAGCTCGGACAAGACCCCTTACGTCATCGTCATTCCGCCCCCGAACGTGACATCGCAACTCCACATGGGGCACGGCCTCAACAACGTGGTGCAGGACGTTTTGATCCGGTACGAGCGCATGCGGGGTCGCGAGGCGCTCTGGCTTCCCGGGACCGATCACGCCGGGATCGCCACCCAAAACGCGGTCGAGCGTCTCCTGGCCGCCGACGGCCGTACCCGGCACGATCTGGGGCGCGAGGCGTTCGTGAACCGAGTGTGGCAGCACGTGGACGAAACCGGTGGGACGATCCTCGATCAGCTGAAGGCGATCGGTGCATCATGCGACTGGAGCCGCACCCGCTTCACGCTCGACGAGGGGTACTCGCGCGCGGTGAAGCGGGTATTCGTGACCCTCTATCATCAAGGCCTCATCTACCGGGGCCACCGGGTGATCCACTGGTGTCCGCGGTGCCTCACATCCCTTTCTGACGAAGAGGCGGAGTTTCACGAGCGAGAAGCAAAGCTGTACCACATCCGCTACCCCTTCGCCGACGGCGAGCAGGGCTATCTGACGGTCGCTACCACGCGCCCCGAAACTATGTTCGGCGACATCTTCCTCGTCTACCACCCCGACGACGAGCACTACGCAGGGGTCAAAGGCCGCCAGGTAGAGATCCCGCTGACCTCGGTCGTCATCCCCGTCGATGTGAGCACCCACGTGGAGCAAGGGTTCGGGACCGGCATGCTCAAGGTGACCCCGGCCCACGACGCCAACGACTTCGACATCGCCCGTGAGCTGGACCCGGAACTCGAGCACCCAGTGGTGATCGACGAACACGCAAAGATGGCAGACGTCGAACGAGTCCCTCCCGAACTCCGCGGGTTGGACCGCGACGACGCGCGCGCGAAACTCCTCACGCTCTTGGAGACGAAGGGACTGCTCGAGAAAGTCGAGCCATACCACCACGCCGTTCGCCAGTGCTATCGCTGTCAGACCGTGGTCGAACCCCGCCTCTCCGACCAGTGGTTCGTCGGAATGGCGACACTCGCCAGACCGGCGCTCCAAGCGTATCGAGACGGCAAGGTGCGCTTCATCCCCGAGCGGTGGGGCAAGGTGTACGAGAACTGGCTCACCGAGATCCGGGACTGGAACATCTCCCGGCAGCTCTGGTGGGGGCACCGCATCCCGGCCTGGTACTGCGAGGGGGAAGATGGCAGGGGATGCGGCCGCCTCACGGTCTCGGAAGACACGCCCGCTGCATGTGAGTGTGGCGGCCAGGTGCGTCAGGACCCGGACGTGCTCGACACCTGGTTTTCGTCGTGGCTATGGCCATTTGCCACCCTCGGCTGGCCGGAAGACACCGAAGATCTCGAGCACTTCTATCCCGGGCACACTTTGGTCACCGGACCGGACATCATCTTCTTCTGGGTCGCCAGGATGATCATCGCCGGGTATCACTTCCTCGGCGACCGCCCGTTCGACACCGTATACCTGAACGGCATCGTGCGGGACATCCAGCACCGGAAGATGTCCAAGTCGTTGGGCAACGGCATCGACCCCATGGACGTGGTACGCCTGTACGGTGCCGACGCGCTGCGACACACCGTCATCGCGGGCGGTGCGGCCGGTACTGACGTCCTCCTCGATCCCGATGACCTGGACACGAGCTTTTCCCCCGGGCGGAACTTCGCCAACAAGATCTGGAATGTGGGCCGCTTCATTCTTGCCAACCTCGAGGGTCAGGCCACACCGGTCGAGGAAGTGGATCGGAAAGAGCTGGAACTCGCTGACCGTTGGATTCTCTCGCGAACAGAGCGGGCCATCGCAGCGACGACGGAGCTACAGGATCGTTTTCGGTTGAACGAAGCGGCCAACGAGATCTACCACTTCATTTGGGACGAGTTGGCAGATTGGTATGTGGAGCAGGTGAAGCCACGCCTGTACGGATTGGCTGCCGGCTCGGAGGTCGCACGCGGCGTGCTCCTGCACGTGTTCGAAACGGCACTCAGGTTGCTGCATCCAGTGATGCCGTTCATCACCGAAGAAATGTGGAGCTTCCTGCCGGACCGAGAGCGAGGTTTCCTCGCCAAGGCGACATGGCCGACCGCCGAGCCCAGCCGGATCGACCCGGAGGCCGAGAACCGCTTTGGCCGGGTTCAGGCTCTCGTCGGGGCCGTCCGGGGAATCCGAGCCGAGTACGGCGTGCAACCCGGACAACACGTTCCGGCGGTCGTGGAACCGTCGGATAGCGAGGCACGAGAGGCCTTTACCGCATCGGCGTCGACGATCGAGCGGCTCGCCAAGATTACCGCGCTGTACGTCAACGGTGGCGAGGCGGCCCCCCCCCCCGTGCCCGGAACGGACGGGCGGGAGATCGGAGCGCACGCCGTGCTTCCCGACGGCTCGGCCGTTTTCGTGCCGCTCGGTGACGCGATCGACGTACAAAAGGAATGCGAACGGCTCTCCGCCGAGATGGATCGGCTCGATAAGCAACTCGGGGCGGTGACCGCAAAGCTGGCCAACGAGCAGTTCACCACCCGCGCACCAACCCAGGTCGTGGAACGCGAGCGTGAAAAGGAGCAGGCGTGGCGCGAGCAGCGCGAAACGCTGGCGCAAAAGCTGCGCTCGCTGGGTTGCTGACGGCGGCGGGCACCGCATGCGCCACGATGGAGGAACCTCCCGGCGGTCCCCCTGATTTCGCCTCGCCCGTCATCCTCACGATCACGCCGGACTCGGGAGCGGTGCTGGACGGCTTCCGGGACGAGGTCGAATTCCAGTTCGACGAGGTCATCAGCGAAACGTCCGGCGGCGGACTCGAACAACTCTTTCGCATCTCCCCCAGACACGAGGAGACCAAGGTCTCCTGGAAGCGAAAACGCCTCACCGTTCGCCCCGGCGACGGATGGCGTGACAGTGTGGTGTACCAAGTCTCGCTCCTTCCGGGCATCGCCGATCTCCGGAACAACCGCATAGACTCGGGACGCACCGTCATCTTCTCCACGGGCGGACCGATTCCCGACACGCGGATCACCGGCACCGTCGTCGATTGGGAAGCCGGCCGCGCCGCCGAGCGAGCCCTGGTCGAGGTCATCCGCCTGTCCGACTCGCTCACCTATATCGGGCAGAGCGACAGCGTGGGAGATTTCGAGCTCCAGGCCATCCCACCAGGTCGCTACCTGGTCCAGTCCGTCATCGACCAGAACAACAACGACAGGCGGGGGGCGCGCGAGGCGTTTGACTCCACCACAATCGACTTGGACTCCCTAATCACGCGCACCTTCTGGACGTTTCAGCATGACACCGTCGGCCCGCGGATCACCCAGCTGACCCGCCGCGACAGCCTGGCCATCGGCCTGGAGTTCAGCCAATCGCTCTCCCCTGACCTCCCCGGCCCCGAAGCCGTTTCCGTACGGGTGT
>JBDHFY010000087.1:0-21468 GCA_039590195.1 Gemmatimonadota bacterium
CATGGACCTCGGTCGCACCACCGGTGAAGAGACCATCGATGACGGCGTTAACGTCGGCGGCAAGGAGTTCCTGACCACGGGGATACTCGGAACTCCTGAAACTGAACGTTTGTGGGTCGTCTTGGCCCGACAGCCCTTCCATGTCGTGGAGAACCAGGACACGAATGCCGTCTGCAAGATTGGGGCTGGCATCCTCGAGAACCCACGGATCAGAGGGAGAAGCGCCTGGCTGACACCCTACGAGGGCAGCCGCGCCACCGGCCATGACGATGGCCGCACGAAAGAGGGTAGCTCGATATCTCATTGGTGAACGCCTTTGTGGAGTTTGTACGCACCCCAGAGCCGCCAGCAGAACGCGCGGGGAAACATGCTCACCGTGGTTCCCGCGCGGCACGGGGCAATCTTGCCCGTAGCTCTAAAATGACATGTGAATCAGTGCGACGCGAGGGCAGCGGTACAAGACCCCTCGGGAGGCGTCTGGGTCTTCCGACGAACCGGGCGTGCGAGTGAATGACTGCGGCGCCTGGCCAGCGGGGGAGTTGATGGAGCCGAACCGAGAGTCAGAGCTTGTGAAAGAATCGCTGTGCCTTCGCCTGCGAGCGGAGAACGAACCAACCGACGTTGGCCTGGTGCGCGCGGGGGGAGATCGTGCCGTGGAGCCGCCCGGTCGCGCGCGCCACGAAACGACACCTCCCGAGGCGAACCAGGGATTCGTTCACAAGCTCTCAGATCACCTTGTTGGCAGCGTCAGCTCGTTCACTCACACCACTCTCGGGCGTTCTGGAAGATCCTCAGCCAGGGTGACACTTCGAGCGTACGCTTCCACTCCTCCGGCATCCATCCCCACTGCCATTTTACGAAGGTACGCTCAGGGTGAGGCATGATGGCCAGGTGCCGGCCGTCCGGTGAACAGAGGGCCGCAATACCCTCAGGCGAGCCATTGGGGTTGAACGGGTATTCGTCGGTGATGCAGCCGTCATCGTCGACAAACCGAACAGGGGCGAGGCCCTCTTCCAGTACGCGCTCCAGGATGTCGGAGCCCGGAAAGAACCCCCGACCTTCTCCGTGCGCCACCCAAATGCCCAGCGTGGCACCTTCCATTCCTTCAAGCATGATTGCAGAACTTTGCTGTATACGGACCGTCGCGAACCGCGATTCGAACCGCCCGGACGCGTTCTGGATGAAGCGCGGCTGCACCTCGTCGGCAATACCTTGCCACGGTACCCAGCCGAGCAGTGCCAGCAGCTGGCAGCCGTTGCACACTCCGAGGCTGAAGGTGTCCGGCCGTTCGTAAAACTGCTGGAACTGCTTCCAGAGATCCTCGTTGAGTCGGATGACGCCCGCCCAGCCCTTGGCCGAGTCGAGGACGTCCGCAAAGCTGAACCCCCCAACGAAGGCGACTCCTCGGAAGTCCTGGAGGCGGACGCGTTGCTGTATCAGGTCCGACATCACCACGTCCCAGGGTTCAAACCCGGCAGCGTAGAATGCCGAGGCCATCTCCCGATCACCGTTGCTGCCTTCTTCACGAATGATCGCAACTCGGGGCTTCTGTTGCCTCGACATGATTGCGGCCGGAGTCGACTGCGGGGTGAAGGGCACCGAGTACTCGGGACCCGTGCGCTTGCGAAGACCGATCCGCTCCTGCTCAACGCAGTCAGGGTTGGCCTGCAGCCGGTCGAGCTGAAAGCTCGTCGCCTCCCAGAGGTCCCTCAGATCTCTCATATCCTCCTGCAGCACATCCTCACCTCTGCACCGAATGCGCACGGTCTTGCTCGTCGTCGTGACGCCGATGGAGCGGCACGGGACGTCCGCTCGGACAAACGCCGCCGTGATGTCCGATTCTCGTTCGCCCAGGACCTCCAACACCAGGCCGAGTTCCTCGGAAAAAAGAAGCGTTAGGGGATCGACCGTCTCCGCGGTACCGAGATCGACGTCGATGCCGCAGTTGCCCGCAAAGGCCATCTCGAGCAGCGTCGTGATGAGCCCGCCGTCGCTCCGATCGTGGCCTGCGACAATTGCGCCGTCGGCGATCAGCTCCTGCACCGTATTGAACGCCCTCTTGAGAAGTTGGGCATCCTCCACATCGGGGGATTCATCGCCCACCTGTCCGAAGACGTGCGCCAGGGCCGATCCGCCGAGCCGGTGCTTCGCGCCTCCGAGATCGACATAGAGCAGTCGACCGGCGCCTGGCAGCTTCAGGTCGGGCGTCACCGTTTGGGTGATGTCCGGGCAGGTCACGTACGCCGAGATGACGAGAGCGCCGGGGGCCTTGACGGTTTCCTCTCGATCCGATTCGCCAGTGGCGTGAGCGGCCATCGAAAGGCTGTCCTTGCCGCCGTCGACGGCAATCCCAAGGCCGAGCATGAGGTCGTGCATAGCCACGGCCGCATCGTAGAGGGCGGCACCTTCCCCAGGGAGCTTGGCAGCCCACATCCAGTTGCCGGAGCATTTGACATCCTCGAGGGCGCTCACCCGGGCCCAGACGAGGTTGGTTAGCGCCTCACCCACACTCATGCGTGCCATCGCGGCCGGGTTGACGAGACCTTTGATCGGTTGCTCTCCGATGGCGGTTGCCGCACCCGTTCTACTGAAATGGCTTTGTGCAATGACACCCACGTCGGCGACCGTCAGTTGCAGCGGGCCCGCGCACTGCTGCCGCGCCAGCAGGCCCGTCACGCATCGGTCCACCTTGGTGGTGAGAAAGCGCTTCGATCCGACGGAAACGAGGCGCAGCACCCGTTCCAGCGCGTCGCGAATCGTGAGTCCGGCTGGGAGCCTCAGAGGCTCGAGCTTAGGCGCGATATGTGCCAGCTCGAAGGTTTTTTGCGGCATGTGACCGAGAACGGTGTCCAGATCGAGATTCACCGGAGTGGAGTCGTCCACCGCATCGTGGAGAACGACTTTTCCGTCACCCGTCACGCGCCCAACGAATGCCGCCGGCACGTTCTCCCGCTCGCACAACGAACGGAAGAGGTCGGCGTGCTCCGGCCGGAGGAGGAGCGCATCCTGTTCCTGGTACTCTGCGCCCCAGATCTCCAGCACGGAGAGGGTTTCGTCTCCAACGGGGATCTCCCGCGCCTCAATCCTGGCACCCGCCGGCTCGACAATTTCCTTGAGCACGTTACAGTTGCCGCCGGCTCCCTGGTCGTGGATGCTCACGACCGGGTTGCGATCACGGAGCTCGACACAGGCCCGGATAACCCGGTTCACCTTCTGCTCCATCTCCGCATCCCCCCGCTGCACGGCGTTGAAGTCCAGCTCGGCCACGTTCTCGCCCTGAACCATGCTGGACGCGGCGCCACCACCCATCCCGATCCGATACGCCGGGCCTCCGATCTTGACGACCCACATGTCCTTTTCCGGGCTCCCCTTCTCCACGTGCTGCGCATCGATCTGACCGATGCCTCCGCTGAACATGATCGGCTTGATCCACTCGCGACGCTCGCCGTTCGGTAATCGGATGCCGCAAGATCGGGTGAACCCCTGGAGGACCGGTTCTCCAAATTTGTTTCCGTAGTCCGAAGCACCGTTACTCGCTTCGATCTCAATCTGCAGGGGTGACGCGAGGTTGTCGGGGTATCGAAAGTCGGGACTCTCCCAAGGGAGCTCATAACCGGGGATGTTCAGATTCCCGACGCAGTACGCGGCTGTGCCAGCCACAACGAGCGAGCCCCTGCCGGTCGCGTGGCCATCCCGGATGCGTCCGCCTGTCCCCGTTTCGGCGCCGGGGAACGGCGCCACCCCACACGGAAAGTTGTGGGTCTCGGCTGTGAAGATAATGTGATAGTCCAGATCCGACGCCACAAACGGCGATGGCTCACCGGGGCGAGTCGGCAGGATAGTTCTGATGGTGCAGCCACGGATCGCGCTGGAGTTGTCCCTGAAAGCGATGATGCTGTTGTTCGGGTTGGCCTTCAGCGTGTCCTGAATGAGGCCGATCAGGTGCTGCGCCACCTCTCGCCCGTCGACGACCAGTCGTCCCTTGAAGAACCAGTGGCGAGAGTGCTCGCTGTTCGACTGGGCGACGTCAAAACACTCGACGTTAGTGGGGTTGCGGCCGATTCTGTTCAGAAAGAGGTCCGTGTAGTAATCCAGGTCCCAATCATCGAAAGCGAGGCCCATCTCCGCATTGATCTGCTCCAACGCCGCTCTCCCACCTGTGCTGAGCGGAAGTTCGAAGGTCGGCTCGGGTGTTATGCCCGTGGCGAAGCTCGAGAGCGGCTTGGGGTAGGGACACTCCGTCATCCGGTCGTGCACCTCCGACAAAAACCACTGAATGTCATCGTCGCTGAGCGCCGAGGCCGTGTCCAAACGGTAGCGCCTCGATCGCTCAATCCGCGTAACCTCGTGCAATCCACACGCATGGCAGACGGCAACCGCATTGGTGGACCACGCGGTGGTGAAGTTCATCCGGGGCCCGACTTCGAGTGTAACGCCCCCCGGCTGCAGGAAGCTTTCGGACCCGAACCGTTCCGGTTCAAAGGTTTCACTGAGGAGCCAAGTCAGCACCCGGAGCTCGTCCCCGCTGAGATCGCCCTTCGTGTCGACGTTGAAGCAAAACTCCAATTCGATACCCCGAAGATGGGAACCGATACGACGTCGTGTCGTTTCCAGAAGTGCCGTGGCCCCTGCTGCCGGAAGGCCAGGAGCTCGGTAGAGATGCAGCAGGCTCATACGTTCGTGAAGTGGTGGCTAGGCATCTTCGAATCACCCGTCGTTGATGGTATCATCTCGCAAGTACATTTCTCAGAATCCGCAACGCCGTATTCACATCCTTTTCGGTAAACACCAGTGACGGCCGGAATCGCACCGATCGAGGACCGCACGGCAGGGTGGCGAGCCCTGCCTCCCAACAACTCTGCCGCAGGTTGTCGCGCGCTTTCTCATCAGGGAGGTCGAAGGCCAGCAACAAACCCCTTCCACGCACGTTGGTGATCGCTGGACACCCCGCCTGCAGCATCTCGAGGCCGTCTTTGAATGCCCGGCCGACCGTCGCCGCGTTCTCGACGAGTTCGTCCTCATCGATGATCTGGAGGTAGCGAGCGCACCGCACCATATCCACCAGATTCCCACCCCACGTGGAGTTGATACGGGAAGACACGTGAAACACGTTATTTGTCACTTCATCGATCCGCCGAGTACTCATGATGCCACACACCTGTGTCTTCTTCCCGAAGGCGATGATGTCCGGAGTCACGTCTAGCTGCTGAAACGCCCACATGGTGCCGGTCACGCCCAGGCCCGTCTGCACCTCGTCAAAGATCAGCAACGCGTCGTAGTCGTCGGCTAACTCTCTGAGCCGGCGCAGGAACACCGGCCGGAAGTGGTTGTCGCCGCCCTCACATTGAATCGGCTCGATGAGGATTGCGGCGATACCGTTGGGATCCTTCGCGAATGCCGCTTCAATCTCTTTGATCGACTGCTCTTCGGCAGCGGCGAGTGCCGTCTCGTCTACTGGAACGCGCATTTGGGGATTTGAGATGCGCGGCCAATCGAACTTCGGGAAGTCGGTGATCTTGACCGGATCCGTGTTGGTGACGGAAAGGGTGTAGCCGCTTCGTCCGTGAAAAGCGTCCTTGAAGTGGAGAATCTTATCGGCACTTCCATTCACCCCGCGACTGCGATTGCGTTGTGCCTTCCAGTCGAACGCCGCTTTCATGGCGTTCTCGACGGCGAGGGCACCCCCCGCGATGAAGAACAGGTGGTGGAACTCCTCGGGGACGGCGAGGTCACGAAACGTTTTCACAAATGCGGCGTATTCGCGGGAGTAAACGTCGCTGTTGGCAGGATTGCTAAGCGCAGCGTTCATCAACGACGCACGGAACTTCTCGTCACCCATCTTGGGATGGTTGTGCCCAATAGGCAGCGTGGCGAAATAGCCGTAGCAATCCAGGTATTCCTTTCCCTCCAACGCGTCTACGATAATCGAGCCGTGGGACTTCTCCAGATCGATGACGATATGGAATCCATCAACGAGGATGTTGTCCTTGAGTATCGGGAAGACGGCGTCAGCGGGTACCGTAATCTCACCCATGGCGGTCTCCGTTCATGCTTCTACAGCGGGCAAAGAAGAGGTTGACACGAGCCAAGTATCATCCGCACGCATGTTTGGACGGGGTACCACCGAAAAAATCCCACCACGAGTCGGCCCACACCCACCTCAGGCCTCCCGTGACGTTCCAACGGAGCGCGCGGCGCTACGGACCAACCCGGTTGGGCGGTGCAAATATGCCGGGACGCGTTTCCTCGGGAAGGAGCCTCACGGGAGGCAGGGGGCTGGCAGGGGGCTCCAACGATCTCGGTGCCGCATCGGAGCACTCCCGGCCCCTGGGAAGGGCCGGACCGGCACCGGAAGTGGACCGCATCATCGCGCAGACCCCTTGCATAGTATGAAATGTATATCCACCCAACCCCATTGTCTAACACACACATCCCACGACGCCTCTCGATTCCGCTGAGAAGGGCGCGCGCGCTGCCGCCGGTGGCGCCCCGGGAGATCGTCGACTAATTTCGCCTCAAAACCACCACCGGAGGCGGTGATATGCGGCATGCGTCCAAACCCCTGGGTAGTATGGCCGGCGGCTACGAAGGGCGCGTGGCCCGGTCTCTCCGCGTGGTGACCGGTTCGCCGGGGCTTGCGGCATTGTTCGCCCTTTTCTCATCTGTCTCGTCGGCTTTCGCGCAAACGGCAGATCTGGTCTTTATCAATGGCAACATCATAACGGTCGATGAGCAAAAGCCTCGCGCCGAGGCAGAGTCGAAGCCCTCTGGTCGACGAATCTGCTCGAGATCAAGCCGACTGCCGTGGTCCACAAAGGTCCACATGGCGCCACTGAGATGATTGACAACGACGTCGTCGGCATCTTTGCAGGTGGCGTGTTGCCGATGTCATTTCTGGAACGGTGTGGTGTTCGGGTCGATAAGAAGTTCGGAGACCCCTAGCCGCCGGACACCAGCGGCGACGCGATTGACTCACCGCCTCCGAAGCATGCGCGATTCAAGCCGCGCGGCTCAAATGTCGGACAGAGATGAGGCGCGGCGCGGTTGCAGGTAGCCGAAGTACCACAGCAACAGGCCCGACGCCACGAGCAGCGCCGCACTGATCGGCGACTGAACGAAAATGAGCAGGCCATGCTCGGACACGATCAGGGCACGGCGAAAGTTCGCTTCCAACATCGGACCCAGAATATACCCGAGCAACACAGGGACCAACGGGAAGCCAAACCGCATGAGCAGGAAGCCGGCGACGCCGAAGCATACCGTCAGCCCCATCCCGAACATCGTTCGCTCGGATGCGAACGCTGCCACCATGGAAACAGCGGCAATGAAGGGAAACAACCATGCCCGGTCCGCTCGTGCGAGCCGGGCAAACCATGGTAGTAGCGCAAATCCAAGGACCAGCACCACCGCGTACGCCAGGAAATAGCCGGCGAATAACGGCATAACAACATCACTGTGTTCCCTGAACAGCTGTGGGCCCGGCGTGATCCCTTGAATCAATAACCCACCCAGCATGACCGCGGTCACGGCGTCACCGGGAATCCCGAACGCCAGCATCGGGATCAACGCTCCCCCGGTCACGGCGTTATTGGCCGTCTCGGGAGCGATGATTCCCTCGGCAATGCCCGTCCCGAATTCCGCGGACCGATTCGAGCTCCGCTTCGCTTCCGTATAGGCGAGAAACGCGCCCATCGCCGCCCCGCCGCCGGGCAGCGCACCGACGAACGCACCGATAGCAGCGCTCTTACCAAACAGTCTCCATCCGGTACGCTTTACTTCCGGCCAAAAATCGAGAATGCGGTTGACGCAAAGGCTAGGCTCGTCGGACCGAGTGATGCCCGGCTCTGCCACCTGCCGGAAGAACTCAGCTACCGCAAAGAGGCCGATCACAACCGGCATGAGCGGTACTCCTACCAACAGGTCGGTCATGCCAAGCGTGAAGCGGGGAACCGGCACCATCTTGTCGAGTCCCACGGTCGAGAGCATCAACCCCAGGATCGTGGCCGCAAGTCCCTTGGCGAGAGGGCCCCTGGTCACCGTCGCCACCGCCACCAGAGCCATGAACATCAACGAAAACATCTCTGGCGATTGGAACTCGAGCGCAACGCGCGCCAGCTGGGGCGCCAACAGCGTGAGCACAACCCCGCCGCTGATCCCCCCGACAAACGAGCTGAACGTCGCCAAGCCCAGCGCCGCTTCCGGCCGCCCGGCGCGAGCCATGGCGTTTCCGTCGAGCATCGTCATGGTACTGGCCGGAGCCCCGGGAATGCGAATGGTAATTGCCGTGATAGACCCGCCGTAGATCCCACCGATGTAGATGCCCGTGAGCATCACGAGAGCGGCGGCTGGCGCTAAGCGAAAGGTGAACGGCAGGAGTAGGGCGATGGCGAGCGTCGCCGTCAAACCGGGAACCGCCCCCACTACGAGGCCCAGTGCCACGCCACCCACCAAGAGCCCCATAAAGCCCGGCTCGAGAAACATACCGAAACTCGTCAGGAACTCGGCTTGGGGATCCATCACTCACTCAGAACCGCAGGCGGCCAGCTCCGGGTTAGCTGCTCGCCAACCTCCGCCAATGGTTCGCCGATGAGGCCGCCGAGCAGCCCACGAGGTAGCTCAACCCCCAGTGCGACTTGAAACAGCAGGTAAATAAGGAGGGTGCAAAGTATAGGGGTTGCCATCACCGCGATCGGACGGTCTCGTCGAAAGAGCAGGGTCACGAAGAGCGTGTATAGCCACGTGCCCAACACAAAGCCGATCGTTGAGAAGGAGGCCACGTAGGCAACGGTGAGAAGAATGGCCGCCCCGGGCTTCCACCAGCCGCCCGGTGCGGCGGCCTGGTCGGCACCCTGCAACACAGCGGCGGCCCCGAGCCCCCTGGCTAGGATGAAGAGAGCCGTGAGCGTCAACGCAGAGGAGAGTATTAACGGAAAGAACGCGGCTCCCGGCTCACCTCGCCCGGCTGGCAGGTGACACGCTCCCCCGAAATACGCCACCGCAACACCGAGGAGTGCTACGGCCGCGATGATGTCCCGGTGTCGTCTCACCGGTCGCCACCGCCTCCCCGCTCAAGCAATCCACTTGGAAACGGGAGCACTCGCCTCCTCCAAGGGTTGCGTCACGACATCGAGCAGTACGGGACCGGGGCTGGCGAACGCCTCTTCGAGGGCACGGTGGATCTCCCCGGGAGCGTCCACGCGCAACCCACGCATGCCGTAGGCCTCCGCAATGCGGGCGTGGTTCGACTCTGAGAAATCAACCGAGTAGTACTTGCCCCCCAGCAGCTTCTGGCCTGCCTTGATCCAACCATAGCTCGCGTTGTTGAGGACGACGAGTGTCACGGGGAGGTTCAACCGCACGATCGTCTCCAACTCTCCAGCCGACACCCCGAAACTGCCGTCCCCCATGACGCCGATCACCCGGTCGACATCGGGTCTCGCGAAATACGCGCCGCATACCGCGGGAAGCGCGTAGCCCAACGCCCCGTGGGCTCTCGGCGTTGCAAACCACCGACCCGCCCGCGGCAATTGCCAATAGGCGGACAAATACGGACACGGTGTGCCGGGATCGGCACAGACGATGGCCTTCTCAGGAAGCCGCTGGAAAAACTCGGAGAAGAAACGCCCAGGGCGAATCGGCGTATCATCGGACGCGAACTCGTCGACGGAGGCCATGAACGCGTCTCTTCGGGACGCTAGCTCGGCGGGATCGACCTTGCCTGCCGGCCGTCCCGACAACTCCCCATCCAACTCCTCCACTAACGCAGCCAACCCGAGCTTGGCGTCTGCTACGATGCCCGCCTCCGTGCGATAGTTGCGGCCGATCCGCTCTGCGGCCACATCCAGTTGAATGAGCGTCTTCTCTCCGTCGACCGGCAGCCGCCATTTCTCCGTGGTAACCGATCCCTGCCGACATCCCGCGTAAAGCATGACGTCGGATTCAGACACGATCTCGTGCCGGTACCTGAGTCCGCCGTTACTGCCGATCACGCCGAGCGAGTAGGGATCCGTTTCTGCAATACTGCCCTTCCCGCTGATCGAGGTCGCCACCGGCGCGCCCAGCAATCGGGCCAAGGCCGTCACTTCCTCCCACGCCCCGGAACGCAACACGCCAGCGCCCGCGACAATCAGCGGTCGTCGCGCCTCCCGCAGCAGTCGCGCTGCCACTTTTACAGCCTCGGGGTCGGGAGCGTTTCGAATGGCCGGGCCGGCGCCGAAGCGCGCGTCCACGTGCACGTCTTCATCGTCGACCCGCTCCGTCTGAACATTGTAGGGGAGACCGACATGGGCGGCCCCGAGCTCGCCTGTAGTGGCCTCGCGAAAGGCCGCCCGGATCGCCCGGGGAACCTGTCCGCCATGCGTCGGCACGCTGGTCCATTTTGCCACGGGTGTGAACAGCCCTTGCTGATCCAGCTCGGTGAGCGTCCCACGCCCAACATCTCGTGCGTCGACGTCGGACGTGAGACACACGAGCGGCACGGATGAGCCGTTGGCCTCCGCCACGCCCGGGATGATGTAGGTGGCGCCGCCTCCGCTCGGGCCCTCGCACACACCCACCTTCCCGCTGAAGCGGGCATACGCGTCGGCCATATACGACGCCGAGCGTTCGTCACGGGTGAGCACGTGACGAATCCCGTGGTCCATGTCGTGGAGCGCCTCATACAGTGGGAGAGTGGTGTCGCCGCAGAGGCCGAACACGACCTCCACACCGAGGTCTCGCAGCATGGTCACGACCGCTTCACTACCGCGCATTCGTTGCCTCCTCTCCCCTCAACCCCAGTTCTTCCATGAGGGTGTCGACCTTAGCCGCTAGCTCCCCTAGATACTCACGTGTGTCTTCGCGATTCCGCCACATCGCCCCGATTGCGGCCCTAGCGGACCACGCCTGAAAACCCGGATCGCGCGACGCGGCCTCAACGGCGGCCTCGAGGCGTTCCACAATCGCCGGCGGCATACCCTTGGGCGCGACAACGACTCGAAACCCACCGAACACGAGGTCATAACCCAATTCTCTGAACGTCGGAGCATCGGGAACCATCGGGTCGCGCCCGGTGGACATGACTGCCAGGACGCGAAGCGTGCCATCTCTCACGTACGGTAGAGCGGCCGGGAGGCTACCCACGATGGCATCGACTTCGCCGCCCAGGAGGGCGGCGATCTGCGCGCCCGAGCCGGCTTCATACGGCACGTGGGCCAGACGTCCCCCCAGCTGGCGCTCCATCGCCGCAGCATGCTGATACCAGATACCACCCGTTCCCACATTGCCGACTTTGATACGCCCGGGCTCGGCCAACACGGCCGAGCGAAACTCATCGAGCCTCGCCCAACGTTCCGCAGGTGCAATGAGCACGCTCGGGTGTTCGGTCACCATGCCTATCAGTTCGAAGTCACGCCATGAAACGGGGGCAAGTCCCTGGAACTCGAGCGTCAACACATCATACGTCATCGTACCAATGGTGTAACCATCGGGCCGTGCCGACCTGACCCGAATCAGACCCACGGCACTCAGGCCGCCGGCAACGTTCTCCGTGACGACCGGCACACCGAGATGTTCTTCCAGAGATCGCATGAAACCACGCATGGCGGCATCGGTCGCTCCGCCCGCTCCCCATGGTATGATGTGACGGATCTCCCTGCGGGGGTTCGGATACTCTCCGGCACCGATGTTCTGGGCACTCCCCTCGACAGCGAGACCGGCCCAAGCCAGATAGCACAGCAAATGCCGACAGAGGCCGGGGAAACTGAACATCACGCAACTCCTTCCGAAGCGGACCAGTCGGAATACAATTGCCGATCAAGCCATCTCGAGCAACACCTTGAGCACTTCGGGTCTCTGGGCACGCTCAAATGCCGCCTCCGCATCCTCCAAGCGGTAGCGCGCATGGATCAGCGGGTTCACGTCCACGCGCTTTTGCGATAGCAATTGCAGGGCCGGAAGAAACGGCCCGCACCTGGACCCGACCAGCGTGATTTCATCTACCACGATGGCCGCAGCATCGAGGGTCAACTTGCCGGCATACGTGCTCTTCATGACGAGCGTGCCGCGGGGGCGCAGGGCCGAGCGCGCCAGTGCAAAGCCTTCGGGCATTCCCGTGCACTCAACCGCGATGTCGAACGTTCGCAGCGGGATGTCTTCGTCTGCTCGAATCGTTACGACACCTGGCCGAGCGATGAGATCCAACTTCGCGGTGTGGCGACCAACCACCACGAGATCGCAGCCGACCAAGGCCAACGTCTGAGCAATTAACTGACCGAGCTTCCCGTCGCCGACTACCAGAACACGATCGGCATTTCTGATCTCCACCTGTTCTTGAATCTCGAGCGCCGCCGCCAAGGGCTCCGTGAACGTCGCCGCATCCGTGGAGATCTCCTCCGGAACGACGTGGAGGTTCGCGACGGGCAGCGTCAGGTACTCGGCAAACGCACCGTTGCGGTTGACAATGCCGAGTACGGTGCGGTTCTCGCAATGAGCGGATCGTCCACCGCGACAGGCAGGGCATTCACCGCACACCGCATTGATCTCCCCCACCACTCGCCGATCCAGGAGATGCTCCGGTCCACGGGCCACGGACCCGACGAACTCGTGGCCCAAGACCCCGGTGAAAGGGTAATAGCCCCGCGTCAGCTCGAGGTCCGTGTTGCAGATGCCCGCCTTGAGAACACGTACCAGGGCCTCGCCGTCCGGGACGCCGGGCAGAGGCACGTCGTCGCGCACACGAAGTCTCTGGCTTTCCAGCCAGACCGCCCGCATGGTCTCGGACATCTGTATGGTCCGTTATCGCTCCGTCACATGAATGGCCCGGGCAGCCGGGTCATTCGGGTCGCTTGTAGACGACTCCGCCCTTCATCACGAATCGTACGCGCTCGAGTTCCCTGATGTCCGTGAGTGGGTCGCCGTCCACGGCGATGAGATCGGCGAAGAAGCCGGGCGCCACACTCCCCACGCGGTCGGACCATCCCATGAGGTCTGAAGCGTTCACGGTGGCCATCTGGATCGCCTGCATCGGCGTAAAGCCAAGCTCTACCAGATACGCAAACTGGTTGGCGTTCGCGCCGTGCGGAAAGACTCCAGCATCCGTCCCGAAGGCGAACTTGACACCAGCCTCGATGGCACGACGCCAGTTCTCGGTCTGGTGTCGACGAAGCTCACGCTCCTTGTCCACGATTTGTTCGGGTAGTCCCATCTCGTCGGCGTGTTCGATGATGTACACGTCGGTATAGATGTCCGGCACAAGATACGTCCCCCGCTCCACTGCCAAACGCACGCCTTCTTCGTCAATGAGCCCGCTGTGCTCCACTGATGCGACACCGGCCCGGATGGCTCGCTTGATGGCCTCGGCCCCATGGGCGTGCGCCGCTACCCGCCTTGCCCACATGGCCGCCTCTTCAACGACCGCGTTCAGCTCCTCCTGTGAATACTGAGGCGCGCCCACCGACTCTTCCTCCGAGAGGACCCCCGCTCCCGCGGTGATCTTGATGAGATCGGCCCCATTCTTGATCTCGAAGCGGACTTTTTTCCTGAGCTCATCCACGCCATCGGCGATGTTGGAAAACTGGTCGAAGCGCAGATACGGCGAGAAGCCGCTCAAGTCACCGTGGCCTCCGGTGGCACTGATCCCCATGGTGGAAACCTGCATTCGCGGCCCAACCACAATCCCGGTGTTTATCGCGTTCCGCAGAGCCACGTCTACGAATTCGGAAGCGCCGACATTTCGAACAGTGGTAAAGCCCGCTTCAAGTGTGCGCCGGGTGTAGACGTGGGCGGTGACAGCCTCGTCGATGGGGCTCTTGCGGAAGATGTCGTCGTAATAGCCTCCACTCTGCCCTGTGATGTGCGTGTGGGCGTCGATGAGCCCGGGAAGGAGCGTGGCGGGTCCCAAGTCGATCACCTCAATGCCCGGTGTGATCGCGATGTCCGACCCGACGGCTTGGATGCGATCTCCTCTCACGACCACGATTACATCGTCGAGACGCCTACCCTCCACGGGGTCGATCAGATGCGCTGCCCGAATGGCGGAGAGGAAGCACGACGAGCCCAAAGAGCGTTGAGAGTGTTAACTGCCGGATGACGGGTTTCATGGATGGATCCTCGGAGTTCGTCGTGAGCAGGGAAGCGTTCTCAAACCCCGGTCGGCCGCGGGCAAGGCCGGCGCGGGAATCGACCGAAAGTACGGATGGTTCCGGGGTTCGTCCAGCACGCCAGCAGCATCGGGCGCGGTCGATTCTGCAGGACCTTCCGGGGCGTCGGCTGACTCCCACGCCTCCGAGCAAACCTCGAGCATGATGCTCGACCCACCCGGAAACGCCGATCGAGTAACAGAAGAAGTTGCTTCGCCGACGATCTACGACCGAGTCCGTGCTATATCAAATGCGTTGACAACACCGACCGGACTACCGTGTCTCGTCCGGACCGGACTACCGTGTCTCGTCCGATTCCCGGTGCCGCTCGATGAACGCTTCAGTTTCCTTCGTGACCAGCAGGTTGTCCGCAATACCGGCAATGTCCTCCGCCTCACGCCAAGCCAGCTCGAGCATGGCCAGCTCGCCGGCCAGCGCGCGGCGTTCGTGTTCCTCATGCACGGCGGTTGCATCGTCGAGCAGGCGCGGTAGCTTCGGCCATACGCTGCCCGGTGGTCCACGCGGTATTGAGGACCGAGCGCACCCGGTTCGACGGCCGCCGGCACGATGAGCGTGTAGCACGCACCCCCGCCCTCTGGCAGGATCTGCAATGGGAATATTCGATCGTCCCCGCAAGGCGGAAAGAGAACAGGCGCCGCCACCCGATGACCCGTTGGACGAGGTGGACGAGCTGGCTCCCGAGGCGACCGAGCTGTTCCGCCGCAGAGACAACGTCAGCCTGCCCCTTGGAAACGAGGAGACCCTTGTGTATGTGCGCGACACTTCGGCGGCACATGTACTCCCCACATTCATTGCGGATCTCCAGAACCACTGCGACACCTTTAGGACAATGCCCGAGCACGCCGTCGAGCTGTGCCGAAGATACGGCATGACGCATCACGAGGCGGGCGCCCTCGAGGAACATCTGGCGCGGCTCGCCGAAGAAGATCTGCTGACCTCCAAGGCCGCGGTGCTGGAGGATTGCCTCAGAGCCGCTGCCGCCTCGAGTGACACCCCGCGGACTATTGCGTCTGTCGTGACGACCACCTGCGATCGAGTCGACGCTGCACTGCGTTGCGTGCAAGACTTCATCGGGGCGGGCAAGCGATTTGATCGCAGCACTACATACGTCGTCCTCGACGATTCGCGAGGCGCGGACGTTCGACGAGAATACCGGGAGCGCCTGAGGTCGACCGCCCGGCATGAGGGAGTGACGATCCTCTATGCCGGACGCGAGGAGAAAGAACAATTCATGCATGCCCTCACGGGCGCCAAGGGATCGTCAGGGCTTCCACCCCATGTGGTCGAGTTCGCTCTTTTCGGCGCTGAGGGCTTGAAGCGTCTGTACGGCGCCAACCACAACGCTGCCCTCCTACACACGGTGGGCTCGCCGCTCCTCGCCACTGACGACGACGTGTTCGCCCGGATTGCAGCGGCTCCGGGGATGGAAGACACTCTCGCGGTGGTTTCGACGAACGACCCCACCGACCTCTGGTTCTTCGCCGACCGGGCGTCCGCCCTCGAGGCGGTCGAGTTCACCGATGAGGATCTCCTTGCTCAGCACGAGCGACTGCTCGGACGGCGCCCGGCCTCGTGCGTTTCCGATCTGTCAGATGCTCAGACCGTCGACCTCGACGAGGCAGACAGCCGGCTGCTCACCCTGCTGGCATCAGGCAGTGGGAAGGTTCTCGTGACGTCGTGCGGCATCGTCGGCGACTGTGCGATGGGTGCGCCAAGCTACTATCTGACTGTCGGAGGAGAATCGTCGCAGCGTTTGCTTTGGTCAGACCCTGGATATGAAGCCCTGAGAACGACCCGCGAGGGGGTTCGGGCAGTGCCGCGCTGGACCATCGGAGACAGCCTGCTATTTCAGGGCACATCGGTGGGGCTTGATAACGTGAGCCTGCTCCCGCCGTATTTTCCGGTCCAGCGCAACACCGACGGGATTTTCGCCGCGACCTTACGGTCCTGCTGCGAAGGCGGGCTCCTGGGCTACCTGCCATGGGTCGTCGCACACGACCCACCGTCACCCCGAGCGTTCGAAGCGGGAGAGTTGTGCAAGAGACCCTGTGAGGTGCAGACGCCTGACGTCATCCTGCAATGCGTAATGTCCCACGTGTACGGACTGGGCACGATTGAACCGGCGGACCGCATGCGGGCGCTGGGCCGGCAACTGCAGGACCTCGGCGCGATGGAGCTCGCCGGCTTCGAAGAGTTCTTGCGCATGCAACGATGGCACCGCTTGAGCTCTTGGATATCGCGGCTGGAAGAATTACTGCGAATCACCGACGACGCCCCGGAGGCATGGGCAGAGGATGTGGAAAGGTGCATCGACGAGGCCCGCGCATCGCTGCTGCGCGAAGACGACGTCGTACCCATCGACTTGATCACGGAAGGGGATGTGGACCGAGCCCGAACCGTCATGCAGCGGCTGGTATTCCGGTTCGGAGAGTTGCTCGAATACTGGCCCGATATACACGACGCTGCCCGCCGGCTGCGTGAGGATGGTCAGAACCTGGCCCGCGTGGTAGGAGCGTAACATAGTGTAGGGGCGTAGCATGCTACGCCCCTGCATGCTACGCCCCTACCACGCTCCTGCCCCTACGGCTCCCCTGGTCCCCCCACATCTTCCTCCCGCACGTACGCCCGCTCCACCACGACCGGATCCACGGGCATATCATCGAAGCGGCCCCGCCTCGCCGTCCGGACCACCGCGATCGCGTCCACCACATCCATGCCCTCGACGACGCGCCCGAACACGGTGTAGCCCCAACCCTCAGGCGTCGGCTCGGTGTAGTCCAGATCCGGATTGTCCACCGTATTGATGAAGAACTCGGTCTGCGCGCTGTGCGGATCCGTCGTTCGAGCCATCGCCACCGCACCCCGTACATTCTTGAGCCCGTTGTCCGCCTCGCTCCGCAGCGGCTGAACCTGACTCGACCTCCGCTTCATATCCGGAGTCGAACGACCGGTCTGGATCATGAAGTCACGCATCACGCGGTGGAAAGTCAGGCCGTCGTAGAAGCCGGCTTTCACATGCGCTACCAGGTTCGCCACCGTTCTAGGGGCCTTCTCGGCGTCGAGTTCGAGTACGATCGTACCCTTGCTCGTCTCTAGTACAACGGTGGGTGTGAGGTCGCGCTCGGCCACCGTCGCAGGCGGATTCTCCGCGTCGTCATGCCCGCCATTCTGCTGCGGCAGACACCCAACCACCAGCCATGTCACGGCGACCGACAGGGCCGCTCCTCGAACGGCTATCATTTCCCGTTCCTTTCGATGTCTCTCAACACACTGTCGTCACGCTCTCTGCAAGCCGGACGGTCCCGGCCTCACTCCGATCCTTGCTCCTCTTCGGCCACATACGCGCGCTGGATGAGGACGGGCTCGATGGGCAACGCCTCGTACTGTCCCCTCCGCACCACCGGCACCGCGCTGATAGAGTCCACCACGTCCATCCCGGCCACCACCCGTCCGAAAACGGTGTAGCCCCGACCTTGCGCGGTCTTGGCGAAGAAATCCAGGTGCGGATTGTCCACGATGTTGATGAAGAATTCACTCGTCGCGCTGTGGGGGTCGTGTTCGCTCCGCGCCATGCCGAGAGTACCCCGGAAGTTCTTCAGTCCGTTTTCGGATTCGCTCTGGAGCGGCTGTACTTGGCTCGTGCGCCGCTGCATATCGGCGGTCAACCGGCCTGCCTGGATCATGAATTCAGCCCTCACGCGATGAAACGTCAGGCCCTCATAGAAGCCCCCGGTCACGTGCACCAGGAAGTTCTCCACGGTGTTGGGTGCCTTCTCGCGGTCCAGTTCGAGAACGATCTCTCCCATATTCGTTTCCAGAACGACCGTCGGCGTCATGTCTTCCGCGGCTGCACAGCCCGCGATGAACAACACACCGGCCACGTTCGTGACCGACCTCCGCCAGGTCCTCATGGGAATTTCCTTTCAACTCGTTCCGCCGGCAGCTCCAGCCGGCCGATCTCTGCCACACGGCCTCGCTGCCGCCATTCACGATCACGGCCGGACACCGGCCGCTCACGCCAAGATAGAGGCCCGGAAATGACGCGTCTAGAAAACTGAGGGAAGAGGGAGGAGGGAGGAGGGAGGAGTACCGGGGGCTCACGCGCCAGTCGTGCGGCCGCGGCAGGGGTTCGAAGCGGCCTCGTAATTAGGTAGGAAGCGGGATGCCGGGTCTTGGGCAACATCTCGATAAGTGAGAACTCGCTCATTCAATGTGCTGACGGGCGCGACGCCACACTCGGCCACTCACAGCAGCTGCTTGAGAATCACCGCAAGGCCGGCCGCCGCCGAGACAACCAGCACGCCCGCTCGGGTGTACCCCCGGTCGAGCAGCCGGGCGCCGTGGCCCGAGACGAGAAAACCCACCAGGATTCCGGGAACGAGCGCCACCGCGGAAAGGAGCTCGGGAATCCCGAACCGTCCGACCAGGGCCAACATCACGATCGATAGGCTGGCTCCGACGACAAAGAACCCGGCAAGGGTTCCGCGCAGGCGGGAACCCGGCTCATTCTGGTACACCAGGGCTATGGGCGGCCCCCCGATGGCAACGGTCGTGCCGGTGAAGCCTGAGAGCGCGCCCGCAGTGAACAGCGTCCATCGCACTGGCCGCAAGTGGAGTCCGGAAGCACTCATGGCGACGGCGAGAAGAACCACCACTCCAAGCACCATCGCGATCCGATTCCGGGACACGATCAACAGGGTCGAGATGCCCACCATCGTTCCGACGACCCTCCCCGAGAGGGCCCACTTGAGCCCGTGGAAATCGATGGACCGTCGTTCCCGGTGGGCCGTCAGCACCGTCAGGGCGATGGAGGAAAAGAGCAGCGGGCCGGGAACCAGCCTCGTGTCGATGAGCATGAGAATCGGAGAGGCCAGGAGACCGAGTCCGATCCCCACGGATCCCTGCAGAGCCGCCCCCAATGCCACCGCCGCACTCGCCGTGGCCAGGTCGACCCAACTGAGGAAGGTCAACGGGGGAGCAGCTGTCGCTGATCGGTGACGGGAATCCGCACGGCGCTCACTACGAGTCGCCGCCGGGGACGGGCAGGGCGTCGCCAAATTCCGCGGCCGTGGAGAAGCGCTTCGTGGGATTCCAGCTCAGTGCCTTGAGGAGCGCCGTTTCGACCTGCTTGGGCACGTCGGCCCGCACCTCCCGCACACGAGGTGGCGGCTCGTCGATCCGACGGACGACGGCGGCGTGCGGCCTCGAGCCCCGGAACGGAGGCGTCCCCGCAAAAGCCTCGTAGAGAACACACCCCAGGCTGTAGACGTCGCTTCGCGGGTCGAGGTTCCAGTTGCCCATGGCCTGTTCGGGACTCATGTACAAGGGGGTGCCTAGCACCTCGCCCGGCTGCGTCAACCGCTCGTCCATCGACACCCGGATGGCCGCGACCCCGAAATCTGCGACCACGGCGCGGCCGCCCAGAAAGAGGATATTGCCCGGCTTGATGTCCCGGTGAACCACATCGCGGCCGTGAGCGTAGTGCAGGGCCCCCGCCACCTGCCGTCCAATGGAGAGAGTCTCATCGATCGCCAGCCGCCGCTCCCGCTCGAGCCGCTTTTCCAGCGACTCGGCTCCCAGGTAGGGCATGACGTAGTACAGGAGGCCGTCGGCCTCTCCGGAGTCGAAGATGGGCACGATGTGATCGTGCTCCAGCCCGCCGCTCACGGCGATCTCCCGCAGGAAGCGCTCACGCAGGATCCGGTGCGCCACCCGCTGGTCGAGCACCTTGACGGCCACGTCGCGCCCGGATGCCCGATCGCACGCGAAATACACCGTCGCCATCCCCCCCTGACCAATGGAGGTCTGGACGTCGTAGCGGTCGGCAAGCGCCTCTCGAAGGCGCTCGAGGACTCCGTTCATGGCGCCAAAAGATAGATGTGCGCCCGGTCTGGTGGGAGTGGGGTGGAGGAGTGGGCCACCGCCTCGATCTGCTGATGGCCGGGCCTCTCGGAGGATGCCGATCGAAGCTGGGATACGCCCAAATGGCCTGCTCTGACTCGGTGCAGCAACACTGATTGCGTGGGATTACCACACCAACTGTTGTGGACGGGCAACAGGAGGGAAGGCGGAGGGCTCGACGGCTTCTGCCTCTTGAGGTGCCGGTCTAGATCGCGCCAGGTGGCAGAGTTCCACGCCGTTCGCCTGCTACATCACTGCAAACACCCGCAGACCGTTGAGCAGGAATAACGATCTGGCGCGCGCCGACCGCTGAGCGCCGCTCAGCAACCTCCAGATCGAGACGCCGGGTTGTGGCGATGCTGCATGGAAAGATGCTCCGATGTCACCAAGGCGACGTTGGCATAGCGCGAGCTACGAGCCGCAGAAACCAGCTAAGTCGTTGATGAATGCGGCACCCTCCTCCAGAATCTCCGAACCATCGCAGCCCGGTCCGGAGAATACGTCCCAGTCAATCGTGAGCCCGTCACCGAAGTCGCGGACCCAGAGGTAGAAGCCCTCGCCGGGGTCGGCGCTGTTATTCGCCGGATTGTTGTCGCCGCTAGGTCGAGTAATGTAGGTCAAGCGCTCGAAGGGAAACGAAACGGCCACAAGATTGTGGCGGACCTCGATGACTATGTCGGAGGCGAGGTATCCCTGGAACGTGACGGTTCCGAAGACCTCGAAGGATCCGTTGTAACTAGCGCCGTCCCACACCAGCAACACCCTGTCGAACGTGGCGTCGAAAACGTTGAGCGCCCCCACCTCTAGAGTGTTTCCGTTTCCTGTGATCTTCTGCGTGCCGACGCCGCTGGTCTGGAGATCATCGTATGCGACGACGTCACTCGTGAGCTCAATCCCCGCATTGACGTTGCTCACCATCATGACGGCAAGGTGTGACTGGTCGATACGGGGGTTGGCAAAGCTGATCTTCTGAGTCGTCACAGCGGACGTACCATTGAAGTTGACGGTAGTTCCCCCCTCGTTCACGTGGAAGCTCTGCTTCTCGGGACCCAGCTGGGTGAGATTTCCAGCAAGGTTGATCTGACCAGCGTTCAAACAGGGTTCAAACGGGAAAACGGATTGGTCACAATGCGGCGGACCAAACATGTTGCCACCCGCGAACACAGCGTGGCGCTGAATCGTCAGCAAGTCGAATGCATTCCGCATCGTGATCGTGCCGCTGCCCTGGGTGAGGACGTCCGCCGTCACCGTCACCGTGTTACCGTTCAAGTCCAGGTTGCCGCTGCCCGCTACCGTCAGGTTGCCGTTGACGGTGAGCCAATCGGGCAACGCTGCATCTCCAGTGAACGTGACGCTCTGGAGTGTGCCGGGGATCAGGCTCGGTGAGCCCGTGAACGTCGTGTTGTCAACCAACCACTGACCGCACGGC
>JBDHFY010000088.1:0-15648 GCA_039590195.1 Gemmatimonadota bacterium
GCGCTCGATTTCGTCCAGCGGGCCATCGAGAGTGCGCCTGGACTGGGCGGCGGGGACGGGCCGTTAAATCATTTCGAACCGGCGGCCCTCGAGACATGAGCCCAACTCAGCCAACGCGGAGACCCAAACGGTCCAAGGCAGCCCGACGCGCCGATGTGGCTGGCGCACCCCAAGCAGAGCGCGGGATATTCTGCAACCGGACGCTGAACCTCCGTTCGATCGGCGCCATTGGGTACGACATGGACTACACGCTCGTGCATTATCGGGTGGACGAGTGGGAGCGTCGAGCGTACAAGCACATCAAACGCCGGGTCGAGGAGCGCGGCTGGCCGGTGCACGATCTCGAATTCGACCCGTCGATCATGGTGCGCGGGCTCATCATCGACACCGAGCTCGGCAATATCGTCAAGGCGAACCGTTTCGGGTACGTCAAGCGGGCAGCCCACGGCACACGGCCGCTGGCGTTCGAGGCCCAGCGCCGAGCATATGCCCGCACGATTGCGGACCTCGGGGAAGAGCGGTACGTCTTCCTCAACACGTTGTTCTCGCTGTCCGAAGCATGCTTGTACGCGCAGCTCGTAGATCTTCTCGACAGACATGAACTCCCCGGAGTGCTCGGCTACAGCGACCTGTACGAGGTCGTGCGAACGTCATTAGACAACACGCACATGGAGGGATTGCTCAAAGCGGAAATCGTCGCTGATCCGGAACGCTTTGTTGAGCTGGACCCCGAGATTCCCCTGACGCTCCTGGACCAACGAAATGCCGGAAAGAAGTTGCTGTTGATCACGAACTCCGAGTGGAGTTACACGTCCGCGATGATGGACTACACCTTCAACGGCTTTCTTTCCGAGAACATGACGTGGCGTGATCTGTTTGACCTCGTCATCGTCAGTGCTCGAAAGCCGGGGTTCTTCGCCACGCGAAGTCCTATTTTCGAGGTCGCGAGCGAGGACGGGCTGCTAAAACCAACCGTGCGTGGGCCAGAGCACGCCGGCATCTACCTCGGCGGCAACGCAGCAGACGTCGAAGAGTATCTGGGGCTCTCGGGCGACCAGATTCTCTACGTTGGCGACCACATCTTCAGCGACGTGCACGTATCCAAGAACGTATTACGATGGCGCACGGCGCTGATCCTCCGAGAACTCGAAGACGAAATCACGTTCACCACGAAGTTAGAGCCGGTTCAGGGCGAGCTTTCGCAACTTATGGCAGGGAAGGAGGATCTCGAGTTCCGGCACAGCCAGATGCGGCTGATGCTTCAGCGGAAGCGCGGAGGTTACGGACCTCCCGTCGATGATTCGGCAAAGCAGCTCGAGCGAAAGCTCAGCCGGCTCCGCTCGCAGATCGCCGAGCTCGATGAAAAGATTTCCCCGCTGGCCATCGCGGTTGGAGAGCTGAGCAATCGTCGCTGGGGCCCATTGATGCGCGCCGGAAATGACAAGAGCCACATGGCCCGTCAGGTGGAGCGCTACGCCGACATCTACACTTCTCGCGTGTCAAACTTCTTGTACCACACACCTTTTCTCTATCTTAGGGCGCCGCGCGGCAGCCTACCCCACGACCAAGAAGACCGCCAACGCTACGGGGCCGCGCCCGACGAGTCGGCGCTGTAGGGGCGGTCAGGCGGTCCACGAACCAACTCAAAATGGGAGGCGTTCGGCAAGCAGTTGCCGGTTTGGACTAACCCTCGGGTGCCGAGATCCTTTCCTCTTTTCCGTCTCGTTTGCTCCTGACATCCCCTCTTGTTGACAGACATCACAGACTGAGCCGTCACCGACTCGTACCTTCCATCGGGCATCAGGGTTGAACGACGTGATGGGCGCGACAAAGTTGCGCGTTCAGAACCCTTCAGCCGTATCGCCGCCCATGGCTGGGCACGATCCCCAGCGAAGCACCCCAGAACCGAGACGACGGCGCCCTGTCGCCGTCAGAGTCTCACTATGTAACCGGAACCGGCGACTCGCTTCGTTCGTTGGGAAGATGCCATCGCCGACGGGCATTCAGACGGTGAACACTGGACGCATAATGTGCGTCCGCGCGTCGAAACAGCCACCGGGTCAACGCCGTAGGGAAGAGAAGACGGAGGGGGAGTGCGACTGTGACAAAGCGCCGGCCTGTGTCCGACAGAGCGACTCGACTTTCATGTCACAAGTGGTGGATTACCTGCGCCGCGCTCGTAGCTCTCGCGTGCGGAGAGGAAACCGCATTTGTTGGATCGACTGCTCCGGAACCGGAAGAGATCAGCCTGAGCGTCCAGATTCACCTCCTGCAATCCAACGATTTCGAGCAACTCAATGCTAGCCTGACCGACGCCGAGCTGGCAACGCTCTTCGACGGTGTCAACGATGTGTGGGCACAGGCGGCCATCCGCTGGAGCCTCCAATCCATCGTCCGGGAACCCGCACACGGTGGGAAAGCATACGTCCGCGTCATCCGCGGTGAGATCGAGCCGTCCAGCGACATCATGCTCTCCATTGTCCCACATGACGATCTCCGACCAGGCGAATGGAACGTCGTCGTCCTGAAGGATCTCGGTCAACTAGCCGGGGGAATCTACTTTCCCGATGCACAAGTTGTGTTCTTTGCCGAGTTCGGTCCGGTCGGTTCCCAAGAACCCACCGGCTCCGGCCCCCGCATTCTTGCCCATGAGCTGGGGCACTCGCTTGGGTTGCCGCATGTCACATGCACCACGCACGGCAATCTGATGGCGCCCGGCTGTCCGGCACAGGGTCGCACGCGGCTATCGAGTGCCCAGATCCAAACCGCCAGACGCCACGCAATGACCATGATGCCGTTCGGCGTCAGATCAGGCGCTGTCGGACCTCTGACCTGGGGGCGGTAGGGCGGTAATACGAGTGGTGCCGGTCCAGCTCACACGCGTCAATGGGGAGGGGGGGGACGGTCCGCCGGACCGCCCGGGCTGTGATGGGTCGGGAAGGGAACCGCCGGACCGCCTGGGTGATGGGGGCGGTCGGGAGCGCGCTACCTCTCCATCCACCGCAAGGGCCCGAGACGCAACAAAAACAGCAGGGCCAGGCCCGTCACCACAAAGAGCACCACCAGATCGCCGGTCAGATACCAAAACACCGCGCCGGAAACTGCCGCGCCCTCGGTGAGAGCCCACAGCACCAGCACGCGACCACTGTGCGCTGCCCACCAGCCGTCCTGATCTTCATCCCGCCCACAGCGCTCAATGCGCGCGCTGAGCTTGTTGATGACGGTCACGACAATGAGCAACTGGGCGAAGCCGGCGTATCGCAGGATTTGAGGAAGCGGCTCGGAGAACTCGAGCGGCGCGATTCCTCGAACCACCGCAAGCGTCGCCAGGATCATCAAGACGCCCGCAACGAAGGCCCCGTGAAGAACGCGCGCGGTGTGGGTGGTGAGGGCCTGCAATGCTGATTGAGGCACGGTGACTAGGTTCAGCGTTCAGGGTGTAGGGATTGGGGTGTGAACTCAAAGTAAGGCACTGCCCGCCTGTCCGCCCCTGTGGAGTGAGGTCGGGCTGGGGACCGCCCAGGGCGGGGTGGGGCTGCGGATGGGCCGGCCCGGGATGCGCGGTGTGGCGGCGGCTCCGCCTACCCTCTCCTCAGGATCTCCTCAAGAACGTCGATCGCCCTCGGGTCGCCGCTTTGACCAAGCCAGAACAACGCTTGCTTGCGAACGCGGGGATTGGAGTGGGTCCTGGCGATCCGGATGAGCGCAGGCACGGCTTCGTCCTTCTTCAGCTGGGAAATGGCAAAGACAGCGGCCGCTTGCACCTCGTCGTCCTCGTCCTCGGGTCCCAACGACTCGCCGCCGGTCAAGACGCGACCGGCTTCCATGCCCGCCCATTGCAGCGCCTCACGTCTGGTGCGGCGCGGGCGCGATTCGTCACGAGCGATTCGTAGCAGGCGCGGCCACACCTCGGCACTATCCGCAAGCGTCGCCGGCAGGATCGCTTTGCGGCTCACGGAACCGTCGGTCCTTTCAGCAAGACGCACCAGGTAATCGGCCGCCTCACGTGCGCCTACCGTCCCTAGTTCCGTCACCACTCCCCGACGCTCCCGCCAGCGGCCTCCGACAAAGGTGCGAATGCTGACGACATCGTGGCCGCGAACCTCGAGGAGCACATGCACGGGACCGTTATCGCAATCCGGTTCCCAATCTTCGGTGCGCTCGCCCCGTCGGTTGATGTACCCCCCACCGTTACCGCACACGCCCGGTCGCGCCGCGAAGCTCATGCGCACCTTCCCGTCCGGAGCCTGCGCAATGCGCTCGGCAAAACTCTGCCCCTTCGCCGTGGAGACGCTCACGAGCAGTCCGACAGCGACTGCTCCGATCGGTATTGCTTTGATCGTCATCGGTTGATCAACTCCGCAAGAAATTCGATGGCTCGAGCATCTCGCGATTGTCCCAGCCAAAAGATAGCCTTGCGCCGCAGTTCCCAATCCTCGTCGCCCCGAGCGATGGTCATCAGCTTCTCGAGGGCCTCCTCGTCGTCGCGCCGTTGGGAGTACACAAAGATCAGCTGCTCGCGCAACTCACGCGACGAGATACGGTCATACAGTTCGAACAGCTCGTCGCGACTGCCACGCGTCTGGCCGAGCCAGAAAACCGCCTTCTTGCGGAACTCGGTGGGCTCGTCATCATCCAGGACGAGACGGATGAGCCAACGCGCGTTCTCCTCACCGCGCCGCTGCGACACCGAAAAGATGACCTTCTCCCGCAACTCGCGATCGTCGATCCGCCCGTACAGGTCACGGAGAAACTCGCCCTCATCGTTTCCTCGTGACTGGCCGAGCCAGAAAATGGCCTTCTCCCGCAGATCGCGCTCGCCGCCAGGGCGTCGAGCGAGTTCCTCGAGAATGCTGGTCGCCCGGTCGCTCTGGTGCTGAGAGAGCGCGAAGATCACCTTTTCTTTGATGTCGTGCTCGATGGCCGAGGCAAGCATGTCCTCCAATACCGCCACCACTGCGTCATCGGGAGTCTGCCCCAGCCAGAACACGGCACTCTCACGAATGTCGAGGGATCGGTCGGCGTCCCGTGCGATGCGGGCAAGGTCTCGCCAGACGTCGACGCTGTCGGCAATCGCCGCTGCAGACAACGCCTCCTTGCCGGACTCATTACCTAGCGTGGGTACGAGATCCAGCAAGTAAGCCGCAGCGTCTCTAACTGATACGGTTCCCAAGTCGGTGACGCCGCGACGCGCCCGCCACCTGCCGCCGACGTAGGCGTCAACGCCCATAACGGTTCCTCCCCTGACCCGCATGGCCACTCTCACGGGCCCACGCTCGCAATCGCTCACCCAATCATCCGTGTCGTGCGGATGAGACACGTAGACGTGATCCCCGCTCCCGCACACGTCCTCGCGTGCCGCAAAACTCAGCCGAACGGTGCCGTCAGGTACTGCGGCGATCTGATCGGCGAGCGTCTGGGCGTTTGCCGAGTTTGCCGCTACAGATGTGGCCACCAGCGCGGCAGTCACGCATTGGTGAACAACAGTCTTCATCACAGTCTATCCAGGTCTCGAGTGGTTGGTCGCGGGCGCATCTTCCTCGTTCTCGTCATCCTTGTCCGGTTCTGGCGATCCATTCCCCATTTCGTTGGGTTCTGCGCGATATAACGTCGAATCCGATCGAGTCCGAAGTCGTCGCGGATGATCCGTTCGTAGTAGTTGCGCTGCCACAGCCTGTCTGAGAACCGTGGCCAACCGTTGCGCGCGACACCTTCCCGGTACCGCGCTGTCGTCAGCGACTTGAAACGATGGACCACATCGGGTAACGAAAGGATTTCTCTTGACGAAACTGTGGGGGCAGCCCCCCGTGCCTGCGAATGGACTTCGCTTGACGAAACCGTCGAGGCAGGCCCCCGTGCCTGCCCCTCACGCCCCTTTGCGCTCCCATCAAGGACCGTTGCTTTCCCCAACACTGTTGGGCAACCAAGGGGGGTTGCCCCAACAGTGTCGGGGCGGGCACATACGGGACTCAAGATGATGATCCCGTGCACGTGATTCGGCATCACAACGAACGCATCGATATCGGCACCTGGATAATGAACCGGCAACCCATGCCATATCGTCGACACCATTTCCCCAGCACCATTCAACCAGACATCACCCTCACGGACATCACCAAAGAGACATTCCCGGGCATGCACGCAGATGGTGACGAAATAGGCCCCCGGACGCGAGTAATCGTACCCCCTCAGTCGAAGAGAGCGACGGTGGTGTTTGTTGGGATCGTATCGCATCCCGCTATCACCTCGAGCACAGCTCACCACCCGTATTCTAGACAAGCAGAAGCCTGCCATATCATCATTCCGTTGCGGTACGGTACCGAACATTGCCCGTTCGACGGCGTGCGTTGACGCGCAGTTTGCTCAAACCAGCGACTGGTTCCGCGTTTCATCCGCGCCATCCGCGGCTCTAGCTGCGAATGATCTCCTCCAACACCGCGATCGCTCTTGGGTCATTCGTCTGGCCGAGCCAGAAGATCGCCCGCCGGCGAAGTTCGGTGTCCGTCTCGTTCCGCACGATGTCGATCAGTTTCTCGATGGCGGCGTCGTCTCGGCGGCGCTGCGAGTACACGAAGATGAGTTGCTCCTTCATTTCGCGCTCCGTCACCTGGTTGTACAGGTCGAACAACTCCTGCGTCACGATCCTCATCTGACCGCTCCAGAACAGCGCCTTCTTGCGAACATCGACCGACTCTGCGTCGTCGAGGGCGATCCCGAGGAGAAACTCGGCGTTTTCGCGGCTGCGCGTCTGCGAGAGGGCGAACATCGCCTTTTCCTTGAGCTCCGGGTCATCCAAGCGGGCGTACAGATCTCGCAGGTACGAGGTGTTGCGTGTCGAGCGGTGTTGACCCAACCAGTGAATGGCGTTTCCGCGAAGCTCGATGGGCGTGTCCTGACGTTCCGCGTATTCGCGCAGAATCTCTCCGGCCCGTTCGCTGCGATGCTGCGACAGCGCGAAGATGGCCCGCTCCTGCAATTCGGTCTCCGTGCCCGATTGGAGAATCGAATCGAGAGCTTCCACCGCCCGATCCGTGCGCACTTGGGAGAGCCAGTACACCGCCTGCATCCGCACCTCGAGATCGGGATCTTCCCGCGCCGCCGCGAGGAGGATCTCTTCGCGCTCGGACGTCCGTTTCTGTGAAACGAGGAACACCGCCTTGCGCCTCAGGTTCACGTTCTCAGGAGCGTGGTTCTCCAACACTCTGCGCAGTATGGGCATCGCGTTTTCCGCGTCCATCTGGAGCAGGGCGTTGAGCGCGGCGACACGCATGTCGTCTTCTTCTCCGGCCTGTCGGGCGGCGCGTTCTTGGTCCCTGGCCAGGCGTTCTTGGTCTCTGCCCACGCGGTCCTGATCTCGGCCTGCGCGCTCTTGATCTCTGGCCGCCCGCTCCTGGTCTCTAGCCGCCCGCTCCTGATCGCTCGCTACCAGCCGGGCCAACCCTTCCGCGGCCTCCGCATCACCTTGTCGAGCAAGCTCGCCCTCGATGCGGACCCCCAGCTGCCGAGCATCACCGCGCGACGCGTCGGGGAAGCGATCCTGCCGCATCTGCAAGACCTCGAGCGCCCGACGGAAGTTGTCGTCTCCCGCGATCCGATACAACGCGAACGCCTCGTAGTACATCGCCTGCGGTACGTACTGCGAGCCGGCGTAGTCGTCACGAAGATCCCGGAAGAGCCGGGCAGCCTGAACGTAGTTGGCACGGTTGAACTGCTCCCGAGCATGTCGGTAGAGGGCAGCTACCGTGTCTTGTGGAAACCACCGATCGACCGCGTCGGCTACGTAGGACGTGATCAATGGCAGCCCCGAAGCGCTGTTGAAGTCGCTTCGATAGACCACAGTCTCCTGGGCGCCCGCCCCGGTGAACGGGAGGGCCAGCATCGTCATTACGGCCAGGGCGGCTCCGGCCAATCTCGTGTTCGACATCAAAGCTCTCCTTGCACGGACATGTTTCCGGGTTGCGCGGCAATGACCGCACGCATCCGGAGCAACACACCACGCTCTTCAATTCCGTCTTCAATCAATTCCAGTTCGTCGCCCCCTTGATCGGGCGAGTACTGGGCAATCTGGGCGAGGATCAACTCCAAGTCCTCGAGCAGGGCCTTGAGCTGAGGATCGTCGGCGACGGGCGAGTCGATCATCAAGCGAGCCATGGAGAGCAGGTCACGCGCCCAACGGGACACCTCCGCATCCGCGCCACCGACTTCGGCCTCCGACCGAAAAACCGAGAGGAACGCGTCGGTGCGGCCCAAATACTCCGCCGCGGCCACTTGAAAGACCTGGGAGCCATTCCCGTTCGCGTCCGGCGATCCGCCCGACGCAATCGTCTGCGGCCCCGACACCGACAACCGTCCGATACCGATGCCCAAGCCGATCCCAAGAACCAGGACCGCGGCGATCGCCGCCCCCCAGACCAACCATGGCCGCGCTTGCCTTTCCAACTCCCGCTCACCCGGTCGCTTGGCCCGCTCGGCTTGGATGGCGGCCCACATCACCTCCCGGGGCGTCTCGGGTGGCTCGTTGTAGCTCCGTGCAGCCTCCCGTAGGAACTCCTCGAAACGATCTTCAGTCATGAGACCCACTCCTGTGCAAACTCGGCCAGAGCGTTCCGCAGCTTGGCCCGGGCTCGCGAGAGCTGTGCTTTCGAGGTGCCGGTCTGCACGCCGAGGATCTCTGCAATCTCTTCATGCTTGTAACCCTCCACGTCGTGCATCACGAACACCATTCGGTACTTCTCGGGGAGCGCATCAACCGCTCTCCATAGCCTCGTCTTCACGTCCGGGTCTGCGTCCCGAACGCTCGTCCCGACCCCGACCGCACTCTCCAGATCCGTTTCGCGGGACCGGAACCGCTTCACCTTGCGCAGGGCATTCAAGGCCACCGATCTCGCTATCGTGTGGATCCAGGTTCCGAATGCTGACTCTCCCCGGAATTCATGGAGCCGGTCGAACGCCCTGATGAACGCGTCCTGGGTGATGTCCTGGGCCAGTGCATCGTCACCAGCCAGGCGGTACGCCAACCGGTAGACCCGATCCACGTGGGCATCGTACAACTCTCGCTCCGCGGCGGCGTCACCTCGTCGGACCCGGTCGATCAGCTCTGGTTCGTTCACCTAAATCCGCTGCATATAGTCGGTTAGGGCCGTCTGCCGGCGCCGGATCGCAGCACGTCTGCCTCTGTATGTGGGACACATCCGGGGAGAATAGGGTTACAGAGGCAGGAGGGGGTAGGGTGTAGGGTGTAGGGGGGAGGAGGGAGGAGGGAGGAGGGAGAGACGGTCCGCCTGACCGCCCGGGCTGTGTCGGGTTGGGTGGGGGTCCGCCGGGTGGTGACGTGGGGCTGGGCGGGACCGCCGGGAGTGGCGGGATAGGGGCGGGCGGCGGCCTATCTCTCCCAGGAGAGTTCATCCGCCGTTTCGGCGCTCAGCCGCACGTCGGGCGGGATGAGCCCCTCAGTGCTCAGCATGTACGCCACGATGTCCCAGTAGTCCTGTTCGGTGAGCGAGGCCGGAGCGTCGTATGGCATTGCCAGGCGCACATAGTTGTAGAGGGTACGGGCTGTCCTGTAGTAGCGAATGACCCGGGGCGTGATGCGTGGACCGATGGCCCCGTCCACTTCGTGGCAGTAGGCACATCGCTGGGTGTAGAGCTCCTGACCTGCTGCGATCTGTGCCGCATTATCCTCTCCACCGCCCGCACATGCCAACCAAGCGACCAGCGCAATCACAATGGGGAAAAGTGAACGGAGCATCGGAGGTCTCTCGCCTAGGCAACCTCTACTGGATGCGGCAGGGGAATGTTGAGTAGGTACCCCTTCTCGTTGAACGGCACAGCGTTTGGTCGCGTGTTCCCCCGCTCATCAGTCGCGCGAACGCGCACGGTGTGTGATCCCGGCGGGGCATCCCACGCAAACTCGAAGCGCACCCACGCGTGTTCCCAGATCGGTTGAAGCAGTCGGGCGCGCTGCCAGTCGCGGCGGTCGTCGACGCTCCACTAGGAACTCTCTGCGGGACATACCACGCTTGCTGCAATGCCCCCAAGCCTGCTGCACGCGTTTCGCGGCCGACGAATCACCGAAGAAACCCAGACTCGCCATAGATCGACTCCATCCCATGGTTCTGCACGTCTACCGGGATGCCGAACTGCATCCGGCGAAACTCGAACAAAGTCTGCGAGGAATATTGTCGCTGGACTATAACAGCCTGTGTTCTCTGCGTCCTCTGTGGCTAAATCAGGCTGATGGGGCTTGTCTCCGAAACGGCCAGCAGCAGCAGGGAGTCCGGAGGACTCATCGTTCAGCGATCGATTCCCCGCAACACTCCCCGTATCAAGGTCGCGAGATCCGCACTCACCCGTTCCCCCGCTTCAAGCACCTCATCATGAGTGAGTCTGGTCGGTGAAGCACCCGCGGCGCGGTTCGTAATGGCCGAAACGCCCAGCACGCGAACGCCTCGCGCCCGCGCCGCAATCACCTCCGGCACCGTGGACATACCCACCGCATCTGCGCCGAGGCGCTCGAGCATCCGGATCTCGGCAGGCGTCTCATAATTCGGGCCCATCACTCCCGCGTACACACCCTCCTCGAGCGGGATGCCGGTTGCGAGAGCAGTCTCCCGGGCCAATGCCCGCAGCTCTGCATCATAGGGGCTGGACATGTCCGGAAACCGTTCCTCGGGAGACACAACGGGCCCGACGAGGGGATTCCGCCACATCAAGTTGACATGATCGGCAATCAGCATCAGAAGCGGCGGCTCGAAGGTGAACCGAATGCCGCCGGCCGCATTGGTGACGATGAGAATCTCCGCGCCCAGTTTGGCCAACGTTCGGACGGACAGAACGACAGCTTCGGCGTCGTGGCCTTCATACAGATGCAATCGGCCGCTCTGTAGCAGCACCGGAACATCCTCGAGGGTTCCGGCGGTCAAGATTCCATCATGCCCCTGTACATTTGCTACGGGAAATCCGGGAATCTCCCCATAGGGAATACTCACCGGATCTGTCACGGTGGACACTAAACCGCCCAGACCGGACCCAAGCACAATCCCGGCCCTGGGACGAAACGATGCGAGCCTCTGCGCAACGAACGCCACCACTTCGCCTAGCTTCCCGCTGCCCACTGCCTGCTCCCCGCTCACGAGATCTCCTCTAACTCCCTCTCGACCCGTGCAACGAGCGATGTCTTCTCATCCTCCGGAAGAAACGCGCTCTGGAACGCATTCAGGATCAGCCGGTCGATCTCGGAGCGGGTGAAGTTGAGCTTGCGGTGGGCAAGCCAGAGTTCGTCTGTCAGGGAAACGCCGTCCATCAACCGACCATCCGTGTTGAGCGTTACCGTGCAGCCGATATCGAAATACCTCCTGACAGGATGTTGCGCAACATCGTCTACCGTTCGCGTGTGGAGATTGGACGTAAGACAGACCTCGAGCGGGATCCCGTGCTCCAGCACGTACTCCTCGACCTCCGGCCCCTCGGCGATTCGCGTGCCGTGGCCGATCCGATGGGCACCGCAGTCGTGCAACGCCTGCCGAACCGAATCGGGACCATCTCCTTCACCCGCGTGACACGTGCAATGAAGACCGTGCCGTGCGGCGTAAGCAAAGGCTGGGGCGTGATCCCGGGCGGGATGGCCTTTTTCCGACCCGGCGAGATCGAACGCCACTACGCCGTCCTGCCGATAATCCACCGCGGTCCGGGCGAGATCCTCGGACACGAACGGTGAGAACGTTCGAAGTCCGCAAACGATCAGCGACGCCCGAGTACCGGTCTCTGTCTCCCCACGCTTGAGACCGTCGAGCGTCGCCTCGACGACCGCGCTGAGCTTGAGCTTCGCGGTGTGAAGCACCGGGCAATATCGCACCTCTACATACCTGACATTTTCCTCCGCCACATCCACGACGAACTCGTAGGCGACACGCTCGATGGCCGCCGCGCTCTGCATAACGGCCAGGGTGAACTCATAGCGCTCGAGATACTCCTCCAAGCTGCGTGCGTTGCGTACGAGCATGGCTTGTGCCAGGGCATCGGCCGTTGTCGCCGGGAGTCTGACGCCGGCGTCCCTAGCGAGCTCGATCATCGTCTGAGGCCGCAGACACCCGTCGAGATGGACGTGCAACTCGGCTTTGGGCAGTCGTCGAAGGAGTTCCCTGGTGACGGTCAACGTGCGTCTCCCTCTCCCTGCGCGCGTCGCGCGGATTTGACAACTCGAATGATCCCACCGAGCTCGACTTCGCTCGACGGTTCGATGCGGCGACCCACGCCGTCCGTTGCGTATGCGGAGCCGTCGCGCAGCGCCTCACCCAGAGCCGGATCGAAACCCCGGACCGCTTCGCCCACCGTCACGCCGGGGGCGACCGTAACGGCCCGTTCGTTGATGAAAACCTTCATGCTTCCCGTGTTGAGCTGTGGCACAGTGGCGACAGGAAGATGGGAATCTAGGCGGGTGGGCGGGTAGGCGGACAGGCGGGGCAGGAGAAGTTGGACGGGCGGCAGTGGCAGAAGGGGCAGGCGTGGGGACGGTCCGCCAGACCGCCCGGTGGAAGGGGGACAGGCGGGGCGACATCAGGACCGGACGATGCACATCCGCTCATGCCCCTTCGGATCGCGAACGAGTTCGGCCAACGGAGCCGCGCAAGCGTCGAGGCACTTTACGATCCGGATACCCGAGGACATCCCGATGCGCGTGGCACCCGCTCCGATCATCCGAAGGGCATCGGCGCACGTGCGAATCCCACCCGCTGCCTTCACGCCCATCGCATCTCCCACGGCTGCCCGGAGCAACGCCACCGTCTCCGGAGTCGCACCCCCCGCTGGGTGAAGCCCCGTCGATGTCTTGACGAAGTGTGCGCCTGCCTCTCTGGCCACGGCCGCCGCCTTGACGATCAATACCGGTTCGAGCGCCGCCGTCTCGAGAATGACTTTGATCGGGCACCCGCCTCCAGCCTCCACCACTCCACGGATGTCTTCCTCGACGTAGTCCCACACCTCATCGCGTATGTGACCGATGGCAGCAACCATGTCGATCTCGTGCGCACCGGCCTCGACGAGATACCCGGTCTCGAACGCCTTCGAGGCCGGCGGGCCAGCACCGAGGGGAAACCCCACCACTGCTGCCACCCGCACTCCGGTTCCCCGAAGTAAGCCCGCACAGTGACCGACCCAGCAACCATTCACGCACACGGCGGCGAAGCCGTGTTCCCGGGCCTGCGCACAGAGCGTATTGATCTGGGAGTGGGTCGCCTCCGGCGTGAGAAGCGTGTGATCGATGAGATCCGCGATGCGGCGCACCGCGTGAGCCGGCTCATCTACCTCTTGTCGCTTCACAACGTGAAGTCCACCCGGTCAATGACCCCCACGATCACCGCCTGCACGGGGATCCTCTCATCGTTGAAGATCTTCCGCGCCGAGCTTCCCTCCTGAACCACCAGGACCTTGTCCCCCACACCGGCATCGACCACATCCAACGCGATCACCTCCACCGTTCCATCGGGCGTGTCGTCGAGCGTGAGTCGTTGAACCAACAGGAGTTTCTTCCCCTCCAGCCGGTCGTTCTTGTGCGTGGAGACGACGTCCCCGACCACCCGTGCTAGATACACGACCGCCCCCCCTGCACCGACCCCCTCCGGGCAGCCCCCAGCTCCACATCACCCAGCCCGGGCGGGCCGGCGGCCCCTCCCAGCCCCGCACCCCACCTCGGGCGGTAAGGCGGTAGGGCGGTAGGGCGGTAGGTTGTCCAGAGCTCAGGCACGATCTCCCGAGCCCCCTTCCGGCTCCCCGCTCCCCGCTCCCCGCTCCAACTGGAGGTCTACCCTGTCCACCTTCCCCAGCCGTGATGTAGTAGCACAGCTCACCCGGCCCCAAGCCGATGGGATCCACAGCGACGACCGGGCCCCCATGAGGCGTTCCGGTAGCTCCAACCGGCTGGATCCACTGGAGTGTCTGCCCCTCGAGCGTGTCTTGCTTCGTGGTTGCCACCACGCGGCCGATCACTTTGGCGAGATACACCTCAGAACCCCCACCGACGCTGGCGCGTAGGGATCGTCATGACTGGACGGCGGTGCGCCGCGAGCAGCTCGGGCTTGGCAAAAAGCTTGATGAGCGCAACGCCTGAGATGAACCCGCCCAGGTGGGCCATGAACGCCACACCTCCCGAACCGCCACTACCCGCAAGGGAGGGCACCGACCCCAAGAACTGGATGAACGCCCAATACAACAGCATCAGGTACGCTGGGAGGGTCACCCGTGTGATGAAGAACCCGAGGAAGATGATGGTGTGAACCCGTACCTTCGGGTAAAGCACCAAGTAGGCGCCCATGACCCCACTGATGGCTCCCGATGCTCCCACCAGCGGAACTGGAGACGACGTCTCCACGATCATCTGGGCAAGCCCCGCGAGCAATCCGCATAACAGATAAAACCCAACGAACCGCAGATGTCCCATCGAGTCTTCGATGTTGTTGCCGAACACCCAGAGGAACCACATGTTGCCGATCAGGTGAAACCAACCCCCGTGAAGGAAGACCGAGGTGAGGAGGGTGTACCAGGCTCCATCCGGCGCCGCTGGGCAGGGAAGGATCGGCCCGCGAGGTGTCATGATCGGCTGCACGGCCCCCCCCAAGAGGCGAGCCGGAATAGCACCCAGCTGGCACACGGACTCGGTGAGGCGGGGCTCGCCCCCCCCAGCCTGGACCAAGAGCCAGATCGCCGACGTCAACACGATGGTGGCTACCGTGACAAAGGGAGTCAGGACGGTAGGATTCTCGTCCTTGTACGGGAACACTCTGCCAGCCTAGGTTGGGGAGGCGCGCTCGATGAAGCGCTCGCTGGGCCAGGGCTGGTACAGTCCTGGCCATCTGACCCTCTAAGCTATACTCTTTGATGGGGTTAGGCCACATGGACCGGACTCACGCACCCTGGGGACAGCTCGCCGATCATGTCAATTTGGCAGCATTTCTTGGTACGCAGCTTGCTTCTGCGACTCCCTAGACGGACAATGCATCTTACCTAGTGCAAAAGGAGTCAGGTGATGGCTGAGAAGGTTATCGGGATCGATCTCGGTACCACGAACTCGGTAGTGTCGGTTATGGAGGGCGGCGATCCCGTCGTCATCCCGAACTCCGAAGGTGGGCGCACCACCCCGTCGGTGGTGGCGTTCACGAAGGATGGAGAGCGGCTGGTCGGCCAGGTCGCCAAGCGGCAGGCGGTGACGAACCCATCGAACACCGTTTTCTCCATCAAGCGGTTCATGGGCCGGCGCCTGGATGAGATTCCATCCAGGGGAAACAATACACCCCGCCGGAGATCTCGGCGATGGTATTGCAGAAGATGCGTCAGACGGCAGAGGACTACCTGGGCCACAAGGTGGCCAAGGCGGTCATCACCGTTCCCGCGTACTTCAACGACTCCCAGCGACAGGCCACGAAGGATGCCGGGAAGATCGCCGGGCTCGAAGTGCTCCGCATCATCAACGAGCCCACGGCGGCGTCGTTGGCGTACGGCATGGACAAGAAGAAGGAAGAGACGGTTGCCGTATTCGACTTGGGCGGCGGCACCTACGACATCTCCATTCTGGAGCTCGCTGAAGGCGTGTTCGAGGTCAAGAGTACAAACGGGGATACCCACCTTGGCGGCGACGACTTCGATCAGAAGGTCATT
>JBDHFY010000089.1:0-13815 GCA_039590195.1 Gemmatimonadota bacterium
GTCCACGTCCGCTCCCCTGAGCGGACGTGGACCGACGGATCTGAGATTGCATCTGCTGGATGCGTACATCAATTCGGCCCTCGGTGAGCAGGTAGCGGATTCCGGTCGGCCGAGTTGGTAGCAGTGGATCACCCCCTCACTACAGGTTGATTGCGTGCAACGGTCAGCCAGCACATCATGACGACGTCGACCTCTTCCCGTGCAACGCTGGAGTCGGTCAGAAGATTCTGGGAATCCCACGTCAACAATGAGTATTACACGGCCCACGAGCGTGGGTCTCCAGCGTACTTCGAGGAGATCGAGCGCCGCCGATACCGGTGGCATTATCACCTGCGCCGGATGTTCAAAGAGTTACGCGGCAGCTCAGGGCGTCTTTTGGAGATCGGCTGCGGAATCGGCGTGGACAGTGTTCAGCTCGCCCGCTGCGGCTTCCAGGTCACTGGTCTCGATCTGACGGAGTCGGCCATCGAGGTGGCCGGCCGGTTTGCAGCTGCGCGGAGCGTTGCGGTCGACTTCCGTGTAGGAAACGGTGAACAACTGGAGTTTGAAGATCAAACGTTCGATGCCGTGTATTCTTTTGGCGTTCTTCATCACACACCGGCGATCGAAAAAGCAGTGGCCGAGGTGCGACGCGTGCTCAAGCCGGGCGCAACCGCGTATGTGATGCTCTACCACCGGAATTCGCTGGTGAATTTCGTCCATTGGTTTCTTCGTCTGCCGTATGAGTCCCCGCGGCACCTCAAGGATCGCTGTCCGGTGGTATACACATTTACCAGGAAAAGTGCTGCTCAGCTCTTCCAGGATTTTTCCCGGGTGGAGATCAACGCAGACTACCCGCTCACCTACGGATTTCGTCAATTCACTTTTTGGATTCCGGAAACGGTGCAGCGGCTCTTAGGTCGCTGGATAGGATGGCATTTGATGATACGGGCAATCCGCTGAGTGAAGCATGTTTTGGAGCGCGTTTGATACGGACCAACTTTGAGGGTGAGTTACCGTGACCATGGCTCGCCTGCTGATGCCCGTCTGGTGACCCGCAAACTGGCCCCGGTCGCCGCTGTGGCGGCGGCGCTCACCGCCGTTGGCATCGTACACGCCGTCGTGGGTTTTCAGGGCCCCGGCGACACGGGGCCACTGGTCATTCTCGATCATCTCTTTGACCTCGTGGTGGTCCTGTCCCTCCTGATGGTGTGTGGGAGCGTGGGGCGTTTTGCCTTGGTGCGGTGCGGCGTCGACTTCGATCAGCCAATCGAATCGGTCGTGTTTGCAGTGACGGTGGGCGGCGGGATAGTCTCCACTTCCCTATTGGCCCTTGGTGCGCTGTCGGGTCTTCAGACCGTCACAGTCGGTATCCTTCTGCTTTTGTTCGCCGCGATCACGAGGAAGGAACTGGCTGAGGTCGTTTCGTTCACCGCCCGGGTACCGTCGTATCTACAAGCGAACGGCGGCCCGCGAATCTTCTTCGCCTTTGCAGTGCTGGTTTTCGGCTCGGTTGCGCTTTTCCTGGTGGTCCTCGGACTGGCACCGCCGGTCGATTGGGATGCGTTGATGTACCACCTGCGGGTTCCTGACCAGTTCCTGGAGCAGGATCGCGTCTATCTGCCGGAAGACAACCTACACGTCGCTTTTGTTGGTCTCGCGCACATGCTGTATCTGCCGCTGCTCGCCTATGGTAGCCCGTCGGCGCCGGCCGCTGCGAATGCGATCCTGGCGTTGCTGCTTGGCCTTGCCGTGTTCTCGTTCTGCGCGAGATTCCTGGAGGGACGGACCGGCAGCCTGAGTCTGGCGATGGTGTGGGGAACGACGACGGTTCTGCTCGTAGCCGTCACGCCTCGGACGGATGTCACCCTTGGGCTATATCTCTTTCTTGCCCAGTATGCCCTGCTGCTGGCGTTATCGTCGTCGGGCCGGGGGCACTTCTACCTGGCAGCCCTGCTGCTCGGTTTCGCCTTTGGGATCAAATACCACGCGGCGCCTTATATCGTTGGCCTGGTTCCGCTCGTGTTGTGGGTGGCTCGATCACGCGGCACCAAGGTGCTGGATGGGGTTAGGCCGGCAATGGTGTTTGGCCTGTGGCTGATCGCGGCGGCAACGCCATGGCTGATCAAGAATTGGATACTCTTGCGGGCCCCCTTGTCTCCGCTCTTCACCGCGATGGCGCTGGAGCCGTGGCTGATTCCGTTGTTCGGCAATGCTAACGTACCGGCGTCCGTTGACCCTCGGATCTTCCAAACGCTTGCTGAGGTCAGGGTCCAGTTCAATCTCTGGGATGCATTCTTCGCGCCGGGTCGGTTGACTATCGAACCAGAGGGTGCGCTGTACTATGCCAACCCGATTCTGCTGCTGCTTCCGCTGTGGGTGTTCTTTGCCAGAGATCGGATTCTCACCTGGCTCGTCATCCCGGCAATCGTGTACCTCCTCATCGTGCTGGTGAGCTTCCCTGCCACCAATCTCCGTTATCTGGTTCCGGCTGCAGTGCCGCTCACCATTGTTGCGATCCACGGCGTCGTGCGGTTTTCAGAGCGCGTTCTAGCACCGCGAAGCGCCCGTGCCGCGTTGACGGGATTGGCGATTCTTAGTCTCGTTCCGTCGGCGCGTGCGATGTACCTGTGGGTGTCGCGCACAGATGCCGTTGGACATCTGTTTGGGGTGACCTCGGCCACAGAGTACATGGCCGGTCATGTCGATCCGGGCGTCCGCGTATATGCCCCTCTCGTCCAGTTCGTGAACAACGAAGTGCCTGAAGAGAGTCGTATCCTGATGCTCTTCGAGGCGCGGGGCTACTACTTCAAGCCAACCGTGCTGCAAGACAACAGGGTAACGAACTGGCCGCTTCTGGCATCTACATCGGTGCCCGACGCTTGCCTCGAATCCACGGAGGTCACACACGTGCTGCTCGCGATCGGTTCACTCAATTACTACGTTCGGCGCGGACTGGACTTGGACGTCGTAAGGGAGGCTGCGCTGCAGCAGTTCGCCCAGCAATGCCTGGCACCGGTTTATCAGACGCCGGGTTACGTATTGTTTCGAGTGCGTCGCGGGTCAGGGTGAACTTGTCGCCCGGGCCGCAAGCGTGGGGATCCGCTCTACTCTGACCCCTCCAGCAGCGATCGGTAGATGTTGAAATCCGAGTCGCTAAAAGACACGAATCGCACGAACCTCACGGATGTTTCTGCGGCCACGCACTCTCGTACCGTGTCCACCGCAATGCGGGCGGCCTCTTCAATTGGGTAGCGGTAGGCTCCAGTGCTGATCGAAGGAAAGGCGATCGATTCGATTCCGTTCTCGGCGGCCAGCGACATAGCCCGCTCGTAACAGCTCGTCAGTTTTTCCCGTTCGCCGTGCTTACCACCGCTCCACACTGGTCCCACCGTGTGGATGACCCATTTGGCTTTGAGGGCGTAGCCTTTTGTGAGCTTCGCATTACCCGTGTGACATCCACCCAGTGTCTTGCACTCCTTCAGCAGCTCAGGTCCTGCGGCTCGATGAATGGCACCGTCCACGCCACCACCGCCCAGTAACGTCGTGTTAGCGGCGTTGACGATGGCATCGACATCCTGTTGCGTGATGTCGCCTTTGACGACCTCGATCATTGCCATGTGCTCACTCCTTGGGGACGCGCTGTGAGTGATCGGAAGCCCTTGGATCTCTGTGGCGCGTCGCCGGTGCAACCCCAGGGAAGAACGTTGCCACGTCTTGGCTGGGTGCGCCAGGTTCATTGAGGGAGGTATGCCCTGTGTTGTCGCTTCTCGATTCCTACAGACCTAGTACGTAAGGCATTCCCCACCTATAATACTCATCCCGCAGCTCCGGGCCCTGAAGCGTGAACCGGATGCACCGTCGGTGGGTGATTACGGCGGTACCCCCCAATTGGTTTCCCACAGAGGAGCACAGTGGAGAGTCTGCTGGTTGGCCTTGCGGGTGTCGTGGTTCTTGGCGTCGGCGCACAGTGGGTGTCGTGGCGCCTAAAGCTTCCAGCCATCCCCTTCCTTCTTCTCGTCGGATTCCTCGCCGGTTCCATCACCGGGTTCATCGACCCCGACGCGATGTTCGGGGATTTGCTGTTTCCGCTCGTCTCTCTCTCGGTGGCCATCATTCTGTTCGAGGGCGGGCTGACCCTCGATGTTGCCGAGCTCAGAGTGATCGGGAGCGTCGTTCGGAATTTGGCCACTATCGGGGTGCTGTTTACGTGGGCTGCCGTCGGATGGTTGGCTCATGTGGTTCTCGATCTGGACGTCGGAATGGCAGTACTGCTCGGAGCCATTCTCGTCGTCACCGGTCCAACCGTGATCGTTCCCATGCTGCGCCACGTTCGCCCTTCCGCCCGCGTGGGATCGGCGGTCAAGTGGGAGGGTATCGTCAACGACCCCATCGGTGTGATACTCGCCGTTCTGGTGTTCGAGGTGATCGTGTCGGGTGGCGTCGAGCGAGGCGTTGCCGGGGCCGCTGTCGGGATCCTCAAAGCCGCGGTGGCGGGGGGCGTCCTGGGCCTGCTGGGCGCCGGATTGGTCGTGCTCCTGCTCAAGCGCTATTGGGTTCCGGACTTCTTGCAGAGCGCGGTGACGCTCGGTGTGGTCCTCGCCGTCCATTCGTCATCGAACGTCGTGCAGACGGAGTCGGGGCTCCTGGCGGTGACGGTCATGGGGAGCGCGCTGGCGAGTCAAAAGACCGTCACCGTCCACCGTATCGTCGAGTTCAAAGAAAACCTGCGAGTGCTGTTGATTTCCGCTTTGTTCATCATATTGGCCGCCCGTCTCCCGCTGACAAATCCGGCGTACACCAATCCCGCCAACCTTCTGTTTCTAGCCGCCCTGATTTTGGTCGTACGTCCCGTGGCGGTCGCATTATCAACGTGGAGGTCTATCCTCACATGGCGCGAACGTGCGTTCCTCGCCGTGCTGGCCCCGCGGGGGGTCATTGCCGCGGCTGTGGCGTCGCTCTTTGCTCTGGAGCTTGCCGAGGCAGGCTATCCGGCGGGTGAGGCCCTGGCGCCAATCACGTTTGTCGTCATCGTGGGAACGGTCGGGGTATATGGCTTCGCGGCGGCTCCCGTGGCCCGTTGGCTCCAGGTGGCGTCGCCAAATCCGCAGGGACAAATCCTGGTGGGCGCGAGCCCCTGGGTGCGGGACGTCGCGCGCGCTCTTCAGGATCAGAACATCAAGGTGCTGCTCGTCGATGCAAACTGGGCGAACTACGCGGCCGCACGAAACATGGGACTCGATGCGCACTACGGTAACGTGCTGTCCGAGCATGTCATGGACGAGCTGGAGCTCGAGGGCATCGGAGGCATGCTGTCCATGACCTCGAACGACGAAGTGAATTCCCTGGCGGTCCTCCATCTCAGGGAATTGTTCGGGCGGGCCCGTGTGTTTCAGCTGTCTCCCGAGCCGGCAGAGCGCGGCCTGAGACCCCGCCAGATCGCTCCCCGACTCCGCGGCCGGTTCCTCTTCCATCGGGATGCGAGCCACTCGGTCATCGCGGCCCGATACGATAGGGGGGCGGTGGTGAAGCAAACGAGCCTCACCGAGGAGTTTGACTACGACGACTTCCGCTTTCACTACAAGGGTGCCGCCCTCCCGCTCTTTGCCGTCAAAGAGTCGGGAGAGCTCGTGATCTTCGACGCGGAGCACGCGCCGAGCCCCAAGCCGGGTCAGACGCTGGTCAGTCTCGTAGGCCCTGACATTGTCGGCGTGAATGACGCGGGCTCGGATCACGAACCGGGACCGGCTGCCACCGGACCGTGACTCGGTAATCCACTCATTGAGGGCACCGCGTTTTGGGATCCATTCGTCGCGCGGCTGGGCCGAGGAACCCTTTGACCATCGCCGCGGTCTCGCCGCCGAGACGAGTGCAATCCGCCCCTCTCGCTCATTCGGTTCTCTCCCGAATGCTGCCCGGTTCCCGGAGGGTCTGTTCCCAGAGTCGGTCGAAAGAGGCGATCCAGTCCGCCACCTCCTGGAGTGGCTCGGGCCGCAAAGAGTAGAGCTGATACCGTCCCTCCCGGCGTTGGGTCACGAGGTTCGCGCGACGCAGAATCGCGAGGTGCTGCGAGATTGCCGATTGGCTCGCCTGGAAAGGCGCAGTCAGCGCCGATGCGGACCGTGGGCCGTCCCGGAGGAGGTCCAGAATCGCCCGTCGCGTGGGATCGGCGATGGCGTGAAAGACCGTGGAATGGGCCGGACTATGTGACATATCTCAAATATATAAGTGATTGCTAATATGATGACGACCTGAAACTTTCCAGGACCTCCTACAGTAGTTGATATAACGATTTCTGTAAGATCTGTCCCGGACAAGGAAGGAGCTATGGCCGTTCCAGAGGGTCTCAAGTCCCCGGTTCGGATGACGCCCACGCTGTTCCACATCCTGCTCACCATGGTGGATAGCGAGCGGCACGGATATGCCATCATGCAGGAGGTGGCCGAGCGGACGGGTGGGAATATTCGGCTTGGTCCAGGGTCTCTCTACTGGGCCATTAACCGGCTTCAGGAAGTCGGCATGATCGAGGAGACGGACGAGCGTCCCGATCCGGAAATCGATGATGAACGGCGACGGTACTATCGGATCACCGATCTCGGTTGTCGGGTGCTCAAACACGAAGCGGAGACCCTCGCGGAGATCGTGGCGTACGCGCGGACGAAGAACGTCATTCACGGTCCAGAGACCGTTTGATGATCTCGTATCCCATCGAGGGTGCAGGTTTCTCGGAGCGGCTGTTTCGGAGCCTCTTGTTTCTCTACCCTCGCGCCTTTCGTGTCCAGTATGGCCCCGCGATGGTGCTGGCCTTCCGCGACCTTTCCCGGGGCGGCGTGAGCGCCAGGGCCAAGTCTGGCTTCATCGGTCTCTGGGCGATCGTATTGAAAGACCTGGTGGTCACCCTTGTGCATGCATGGGCACACACCGTGACGCGGCGCGGAGACACCGCTCGCCGCTCTCCGCTTCCCGCTCCTGAAAAGAGGAATCGCAACGTCATGGAGAATCTCCTGAAAGACATTCGCTTCGCGTTCCGGGCGCTCGTCAGGAACCCAGGGTTTGCGCTCATTGCCGTTCTTGCGCTGTCGTTGGGGATCGGCTTGACGACCTCGATGTTCAGCATCGTGCGGGGAGTGATTCTTCGTGGACTCCCCTTCGAACAACCGGAGCGCATCATGGCGCTGCTTCGGCACAACCCGCTCGAAGGTCAGACTCGCCTAGCAGTGTTGGTTCATGATTTCTTCGATTGGCGTGAGCGCCAGACGACGTTTGAGGAGCTAGCGGCGTTCGACGGGAGCAATGTCAACCTGAGCGGTGGCAACGATCGGCCGGAGCAGTTCTTTGGTGCCTCAATCACGCCGAACACGTTTAACCTCCTTCGCGTGAGCCCGATCCTGGGGCGCAACTTCCAGGAGGAAGATGCTGTTCCGGGCGCGGCAGCGGTCATCATGCTCAGCTTTTCGTTGTGGCGGGATCGGTTCGCTGGTGATGCGGAGGTGATCGGCCGGACCGTTCGGGTGAACGGTGAACAGACCACTATCATCGGCGTCATGCCGGAACGCTTCGAGTTTCCGGTGAACCAGAAGCTCTGGCTTCCGCTCAAAGTCGATCCACTGGAGTTTGAGCGTGGCAAGGGACCGGCATTCTTCGCTTTCGGGCGGCTCAAGGACGGTGTGCCGGTCGGTCGGGCCCGGGCGGAGTTCGCCGCTATCGCGAGTCAACTCGAGGCAGAGTATCCCCAAACGAACACCGGGATGGGGGTAATCATCAACCCGTACGTGTACGAGATCATAGGATATCAGACGCCGCCCTTTCTCTACACGATGTTGGGAGCGGTTTCCCTGGTGCTCGTGATCGCCTGTGCCAACGTGGCCAACCTGCTTCTCGCCCGCGCAGCGGTTCGCAGCAAGGACGTGGCTATTCGAACGGCTATGGGGGCAAGTCGCAAGCGGATCATCTTCCAGCTCCTCGCCGAGTCGTTCGTGCTGTCCGTTGCCGGCGCCGTCGCGGGGATCGGGATTGCACAGGTCGGCATCGAATTGTTCAATCGGGCCTTGGGCGTACTGCCTCAGGGCCTTCCGTTCTGGTTGGTAATCAAGATCGATCCAGCTGTCGTCCTCTTTGTGGTGGCATTGACGCTGACGGCCGGCCTCCTTTCGGGAGTCCTTCCCGCCTTTCAGGCGTCTGGCACCGATGTCAACGCTGTTCTCAAAGACGACTCTCGGGGTGCTTCCAGTCTCCGCATCGGCAAACTCAGCAAGACGCTCGTGGTGGCCGAGGTCGCCTTCTCGTGCGCGCTGCTGGTGGGCGCCGGCCTCATGGTCAAGAGTGTCGTGAATCTCAGGACAATTGATCTCGGGTTTGCAAAGGACGACGTGCTCACTACCCAGGTGGCTCTCCCGGAGACCGACTACCCCGACCCGGCGAGTCGCACCCGCTACTTCGAGGAACTCCTCATACGCCTCGAGGGGAGGCCGGGCGTCCTCTCGGCGGCGGCCACCACGGATCTTCCGGTGACGGGGTTCGGTAACACCACCTTCGGCACCGAAGGAGAGAGTTACGAAACCCGGCAGGACTATCCTCGCACCCGACTCGCCGTGATCACGCCCAACTTCTTCGAGACGATTGAGGTTGGTGTGCTCCAGGGGCGTGGATTTGCTCAGCAAGACAATGCTGCCGGATTGCCCGTGGCCCTCGTGAATGAGAGTTTCGTCACGCGCTTCTTTGCGGAGCGAGATCCTTTGGGGGTCCGGATCAGACTCCGCCGGCAGAATGTCGAGGAAGTGTGGCTGACCATCGTGGGTATCGTGCCTGATCTGTATCTGCGACAGGGCTTCAATCCCTTGACGCCCGAGGCGGTCTACATCCCTCTCGCGCAAACGGGGCCGCAGAATGTCCGTATCGTCATTCGAGCGCAGGGAGATCCGCTGGCCCTCACGCCCATCGTGCGTGACGAGGTCGCCGCGTCCGATCCGGATCTGCCCGTTTTCCTGACGAATACGATGCAGCAGAACCTTGACGATGCAAATTGGTTCTTTGGCGTCTTCGGCACGATGTTCAGCATCTTTGGGTTCGTAGCCCTGTTCCTCGCGGCCGTCGGCCTCTACGGTGTGATGTCGTTTTCCGTGAGCCACCGCACGCATGAAGTGGGGCTGCGTATTGCCTTGGGTGCGCGGCCCTCGAACGTGGTTCGACTCGTGCTGCGGCAGGGCCTGATGCAGCTTGGGATCGGGTTGGGCTTTGGGCTTGCCTTGGCGGCGGGGACATCTCGGCTGCTCGGGATCATGCTATTCGAGGTGAATCCCATCGATCCCGCCGTCTTTCTCACGATCGTTGCGGTGCTACTGGCGGCCGGTGTGCTTGCGTCCCTCGTGCCCGCGCGACGCGCAACCCGTGTGGATCCGATGGTGGCCATGCGGGCGGAATAGAACGGAGAAGGGGGATGTAGGAAGGGCCGACGTGGGGCTGATCCGCGTGGGTCTCGCTGGGGATACGGTCAAACGTCTCCCGATCCGAGCCTCTCCCGACCCCGGTCCTGTTGCAGTACTCGTTCTGTGAAATCCAGGCGCTCCTCGACCTCGGCTAAGCGTTGCGCCATGCCTTCGACTTCACCGCGCAGTGCCTCAGTGTCCGCGTCCGGTGGATGGCTTCCTCCTGCGATGCGCTTGGCGAGCGCCTGTCCCAGTGGCCCCCGCGAGATCATCACGAGGGCCCATGCCACGATGGCAATAACCGGGATGATGAATGGGCTGAAGAACATTGCTCCACCTCGCTGAGCTACAGCAACAGATGTCTGAATATACCCGGGAGGTTCCGGGAATGGCGAGGTGCTTGCTCCTCATCTCGCTTGGTCTCTAGTCCTCCTCCGATATACGACAAACTCAAATTCCGCATGGTCATCACGTGCTGTGACCTCCCATTCCCCAACGTCGAACACCGGGAAGTAGGAGTCACCGTCGTACCGTCCCTTCATGTACGAAAGATACATGTGGCTTGCCAACGGCATTGTCTGTTCATAAATGCTCGCGCCGCCGGCACTGAAGACGGTTTTCCCGAAGGTCGCAGCTAGAGAGCAAGCCTCCCCAATCGTTGGGACCACGGTGGCTCCCGGCAGTTCCGTGATTGATTTGCTGACGACGATGTTGTGCGCACTCGTGAGGTCATTGCCGAATGTCGGGTACGACCTCCGCCCGAGGATGACGGTTTGGCCCTCGATCAGTTGTAGGAAGTGGGCGGACTCCTCCGGTACATGCCACGGTAGGTCATCCCCTCTCCCGATGAGCCGGTCCCGCGCCATCGCAGCGATGATGATCATGGTCGCTTGACGTCAGAGGGCTCGGTGGAGCACATTGTCGCGTTCGTTTGATCGTTTCGGTCTCCGCGCTGTCGGGCGCCGTTGTCAACGCTGTCGTAGAACGGAGAAACGGTGAATCCTGCACACTTGCACTTGTTGATGAACCATATACCCGTGATCGGAATACCATTGGCTGGCGTTCTTCTCATCGTGGCCATTCTCCTCAAGCAGCGGGTCATTGAGCAGGTTGCCCTTTGTTTCATGGTCGTTCTCGGGCTGCTCACCATCCCGGTCTTCCTGACCGGTGAGCCCGCAGAGGAGATGGTGGAAGACATTCCCACCGTATCGCACGACATCATCGAGGAACACGAGGAGAGCGCGGAGCTGTCGTTCATCATTGCGGAGCTGCTCGCGGCAATGGCGCTCGTCGCCCTCGCGTGGGGCTGGAAGCGAGGTAACGTACCGAAGGCGGTCACCTATGGGATGCTCGTCGGCGCGATCCTGTCTGCAGTTCTGCTCGCGCGCACAGCGTACCTCGGCGGTCACGTTCGGCATGCGGAGATCCGAGCGGATTGGGGAGGGCCCTCCGGGGACAATGACGAAGAAGACGAAGAAGACGAAGACGACGAACACCGGAGGGGGGCGTAGAACCATCGACGGCAACGCCGGCACAGCAGGGAGATCGCGTCTTGTGGAAGGTTACAAAGACCGAGTCATCGACGCCGAATGACGGCACCTGGATGCTTGCCGGTGGTCGTCCCCCCTGAAAACACTTCGACGCCGTTCACCCAAACCCTCTCGATCCCGGTCGATGTGGCCTGGGGATCTTCTGGCGTCGCTCGATCTGAGACCCTCTCGGGATCGAACAGCACTAGATCTGCATAGGCGCCCGGCCGAATGACGCCTCGACCGGCGAATCCGACATGTTCGGCCGCGAGAGCGGTCATCTTCCTCACGGCCTCCTCGATGGAGAGCAGCTTCCCTCTCCTCACATACTGGCGCAAGACCCGTGGGAACGCTCCGAAGCCTCTTGGGTGCCTACCAGCCAGTCCCCCGTCGCTGCAGATGTTCGTGTGCTCCCAGCCGATCAGCGCGGCGATGTCGTTTTCGTCCATGCTGGTGGCGATGATACTCTCGCCCGATCCTTCATCCCTTTGCCTCGCCGCCTGGGATTCGGCGATGAGCCCCATGTACGTCGTGACCGGGTCGCTTCCCCTGAGGTCCGCAATCTGCGCCAGAGTTTTTCCCACATACGTCGGCTCCGGGTCGAACCGTGCGACGAGCATGCCCTCGGGCGTCGTGAGCTCCCTGAGCGCAAAGGTGGCCGTCTCCCGGTTATCAAAGTCGCGCTCAGGGAACAGTACGGTCATGGTGGACTGCCAATACTCGTAAGGATAGACGTCGGCGGAGATCTCCACCCCAGATGCTCGCGCCTCATTCAGGCGCGCGAGAAGCCGATCGCCACTTCCCCAAAAACTCTGCATGGCGATCTTCATGTGGGAGATCTGCACCGGAATCCCGGCCTCTCGACCTATACGAATGACTTCCTCAACTGCCTCCCAGAGATACCGATCCTCGCTACGCATGTGGCTGATGTAGCGCCCCCCCAGGCTTGCGGTCTCCCTGGCCAGGGCGAGTACCTCATCCGTTTCAGAGTAGATCCCGGGGTCGTATTCGAGGCCGGTCGACAGGCCGAGCGCTCCGGCGGCCATTTCGGTCCGAAGGAGATCCTGCATCTCTCGGATCTCAGCGTCGGTGGCTACCCTGCGGAAATCATCACCCATTACGTTCCGCCTGAGTGTGCCGTGGCCGACGTACGACGCCACGTTCACCGCCACCGGGTTGTCAGTCAAATCGGCAAAGAACTCGGCGAGCGGCAACCGAGATCCTCCGTCCTGCCCAACGACGATCGTTGTGACTCCCTGGCTGACCGCCGCCACGGCGTCGGGATTCTCTAAGAGCCCGCGGCCGTGATGACTGTGAGTATCGATGAAACCTGGGGCGAGCACGAGTCCCTGAGCGTCCATCACTGCTTCGCCGGGCATGGGCTCCAGGGTTCCCACCTCGGCGACGCGATCTGCTTGGATCCTGACTGCCGCCGTCCGAGCCGGGCCACCCGTCCCATCTACCACCGTGGCATTGGTGATCAGGACTGCTGAGGATGGCTGCTCAGGGCTGCACGCTCCGGCACAGCAGAGGGTGGCAACGGTCGCGAGCCGGAGAGAAGTTCGAGTAGACAATGGCATGGCGGTAAGCCTCCCCACGGTATCAGCTGCGAATAAGAGAAGATGGTGTTCGTGGCGTATGGCCAGCAAGGAGTTTCGCCTTTTCCTCTTTATAGTGCGTCTTTGACCTCTTCATAGAGCATATCCGATCCGGACTTCCCCGATGACTCCTAACAATCCGGCGGCCAGCGAGCGCCCGTCGTCCGTCCGATACGCGAAGCACGGGTTCTACTGAGCACCGCACAGAACCTGTCGATCCGGTTGCAGACCGCCTCGCGTCAGGCGCCCAGGCGTCCGTCGATGGGCGGTGATCCCAACGTCCTCATGGCGTATCGGCAGCTGCAACGTGCCTCCCAAACTCTGAGGAGCTGATCACTTCTGGCAGCGGCTATTCCGTGCGGCCGAGATCGTACCGGCAGGGGCTGGCGGATCAGGCACAGCAGCATGTGCAGCAGGCGCGGCGATAGATCGCCGAGATCCAGAGGTTGGGGGCACAGCTAGGAGGTCAGGGGGCTGGGGGGCCTGTTCCGCCGCGTCCAGACCGGCGTGATCCGCAACTACATTCTGCTGGCCGTGATCGCGATCAGCGGGGTCGTGATCTGCATTCTGAGCGATTGGAACGTGGCCTGGGCGGCAGCCTGGGTCGTGATTGCGGCGGCGGCACTGGTGCTGCCCTGGTCGGGTCTCCGTCGCCCCGCGACAGGTGAACGTTAGCGATGAATGAAAGCTCCTCACTGCTAAGTTGGATCGTGTTCACGCCGACCATCGGCGCGATTGTGCTGCTGTTTCTGAACGGCTCGGAGCTGCTCAAACGCGTCGCGTTCGTCACGACGCTGATCACGCTTGCGCTGAGCCTGATGCTGTTCCAACCCTACGCAGGTGTGGACGCAGGTGACGAAGGCGTGGGCTACGGGCAGATCTACTTCCAGCAGATCGTGCCGTGGATCTCGACCGCCGGCGGCTTCGAGGTCAACTACCACGTCGGAATCGACGGGCTGAGCATGCCGCTGGTGGTGCTGACGACGCTGATCACAGCGCTGGCGGCGTGGGCGAGCTGGAGCTTCGAGTCGTGGCACACCAAGCGCGGGCTGAAGGGCTACCTGGTGCTGCTGCTGCTGCTCGAGACGGGGATGCTCGGCGTGTTCGTCGCGCTGGACTTCTTCCTGTTCTACATCTTCTGGGAAGTGATGCTCCTGCCGATGTACTTCCTGATCGGCATCTGGGGCGGGCCGCGGAAGGAATACGCCGCGATCAAGTTCTTTATCTACACGCTGGCCGGCTCGGTGCTGATGCTGGTGGCGATGCTGGCGTTCTACTTCTATC
>JBDHFY010000090.1:0-13520 GCA_039590195.1 Gemmatimonadota bacterium
ATCTTCGCCGGGGTGGTAACGGGCCTCATCGTTATCGGTAATGTCTCAATTCCGGTTGCCGTGCTCACCGGCATCGTTGAATGAGTTACCTGGGGTAATAAATCACCATGGAACTTCGTTCGCAGATCCCCTCAGGGCCCATAGAAACCGCTTGGGAGAGGCACCGTTTCGACTTGAAGCTGGTGAACCCCGCGAACAAACGCAAATACACCGTGATCGTCGTGGGGTCCGGTCTGGCGGGCGCCTCGGCAGCGGCGACCCTCGCGGAGCTGGGATACAACGTCGAGTGTTTCTGCTTCCAGGACAGTGCGCGTCGGGCCCACAGCATCGCGGCGCAGGGCGGCATCAATGCTGCGAAGAACTATCAGAATGACGGCGACTCCGTCTACAGGTTGTTCTATGACACAGTGAAGGGTGGGGACTTCCGAGCCCGTGAAGGCAATGTCTATCGCCTGGCAGAGATCAGTCTCAACATCATCGACCAGTGTGTCGCGCAAGGGGTTCCCTTCGCCCGGGAATATGGCGGGTCGTTGGCCAACCGCTCCTTTGGCGGTGCCCAGGTCTCCCGCACCTTCTACGCGCGCGGGCAGACGGGCCAGCAGCTTCTGCTCGGGGCCTATCAGGCGCTGCAGCGACAGATAGCGGCCGGCAGGGTGCATATGTTCACGCGCTGCGACATGCTCGACGTCGTGGTGGTCAATGGCAGGGCTCGCGGCATCGTGGTGCGGGATCTCGAGACCGGGAAGATCAGCTCTCGCGCAGCCCACGCGGTGGTTCTGGCCACGGGCGGCTATAGCAACGTGTATTTTCTCTCTACCAACGCCAAAGGGTGCAATGTCACTGCCACGTGGCGTGCCCATCGGCGCGGGGCCTTGTTTGCGAATCCTTGCTTCACGCAAATCCACCCCACCAGCATCCCCCCGAGCGGCGAACACCAATCCAAGTTGACACTCATGAGCGAGTCGTTGCGAAACGACGGCCGGATTTGGGTGCCAAAACGGCAAGGTGACCCACGGGACGCGAGTGCCATTGCCGAAGATGAACGGGACTACTACCTGGAACGGCTCTACCCGAGCTTCGGCAACCTCACACCGCGAGACGTGGCATCACGCCGAGCGAAGGAAGTGTGCGACGAGGGAAGAGGGGTCGGCCCGGGTGGACAGGGGGTGTACCTGGATTTCCGCGACGCCATCAAGCGGCTGGGTCGTGAGGTCGTCGAGGATCGCTATGGCAATCTGTTTGACATGTACGAGCAGATCACCGGCGAGGTCCCCTATGAGGTCCCGATGCGGATCTACCCGGCTCCCCACTTCACGATGGGTGGCTCGTGGGTGGACTACAACCTCATGAGCACGGTGCCGGGTCTGCATGTGATCGGTGAGGCAAATTTCTCGGATCACGGCGCGAACCGCCTGGGTGCCAGCGCGCTCATGCAGGGGCTGGCGGATGGCTATTTCATCCTGCCCCATACGATCGGGGATTACCTCGCCGGCACGGAGCTGGAGACAGTCAGCGCGGACCATGCGGATTTCAAGAAGGTCGAGCGGGAGGCCCAAGAGCGAATCAACAAGCTGCTCGCCGCGAACGGGACGCGGACGGTCGATTCCTTCCACCGCGAACTTGGCCGCCTGATGTGGGATAAGTGTGGCATGTCCCGTAGCGCCGCAGGACTCAGGGACGCGGTGGAACAGATCCCCGCGCTCCGGGAGGAGTTTTGGAGCAATGTCCGGGTCACGGGCACCGGCGAGGACTACAATCAAACCCTCGAGAAGGCCGGACGGGTGGCCGACTTCCTCGAGTTCGCCGAACTCATGTGTTACGATGCGCTCCAGCGGAACGAGTCGTGCGGTGGCCACTTCCGAGAGGAATATCAGACATCCGAAGGAGAAGCGCAGCGGGATGACGAGCGTTTTGCGTACGTTGCCGCCTGGGAGTTCACAGGCGTCGGCTCGGAACCGCGGCTCCACAAGGAACGCTTGGAGTTCGAGCACGTTAAACTTGCCCAGCGGAGTTACAAGTAATGCACCTGACGCTTCACGTGTGGCGACAAGCGAACTCCAAGACTGCGGGACGGTTCGAGCAATATGATGCCACGGACGTCAGCCCTCACATGTCGTTCTTAGAAATGCTCGATATGGTCAACGAGCGGCTGACCGAAGAACGAAAAGAACCCATCGCCTTCGAGCACGACTGCCGGGAAGGCATCTGCGGGTCGTGCGGCATGGTCATCAACGGAACTCCCCACGGTCCCAAGGTGGGAGTGACCGTCTGTCAACTCCATATGCGCACGTTCAATGACGGAGACCAGATCTGGATCGAGCCATGGAGAGCCAGGGCGTTTCCCGTCATCAAGGATCTGGTGGTCGACCGGAACGCGCTGGATCGGCTCATCCAGGCCGGCGGGTACATCTCCGTGCGCACCGGCAGTGCTCCAGACGCCAACGCCATCCCGGTCCCGAAAGAAAAGGCGGACTCGGCAATGGACGCGGCTGCGTGCATCGGATGCGGCGCCTGTGTCGCTGCGTGCCCCAACGCCTCCGCCATGCTTTTTACCTCTGCCAAGGTCGCGCACCTGAACCTGCTCCCCCAGGGCCAACCGGAACGGTTCAGTCGCGTCCTCGAGATGGCGGCGCAGATGGAGGAAGACGGATTCGGCCATTGCACGAACCACGGTGCGTGTCAGACGGCATGTCCAAAAGAAATCAGCACTGATTTCATCGCTCTCCTGAATCGCGAACTGCTCATGGCCGCAGTCACGAGCTTGCCACAGACCGCCTAGCCCCTGACGGCACCGGTCCCTTGCGGGGCCGGTGCCACGTTCTAGATTCCCGCTCCATATGCCAACCCTGGAGGTTCCAGTGGTTAACTTTGGAGCGCTCTGGCTGCCCATCCTCTTGTCCGCGGTGCTGGCCTGGATCGCGAGTGCCATCGCGTGGACCGCTTCGCCACACCACAAGTCGGACTTTCGCGGAGTGTCGGATGAGGACAGCCTCCTCAACGAACTGAGGAAGCAGAACCTAAAGCCGGGGCAGTATTGGTTCCCCTTCTATACCAACCCAAAGGATGCAGATAAGCCGGAGATTGCCCAGAAGTTGGAGAAGGGACCCGTTGTTCTAACGGTGTGGCCCCCCGGGAAACCGGCGATGGGCAAATCAATGATCCTCTCGCTCGTCTTCAACCTCGTCGTCTCGTTCATGGTAGCGTATGTGGTGGGGCGTACCCTGGGCCCCGGGACGGCATACCTGTCCGTATTCCGTGTCGCCGCCACGGTCGCGTTTCTCGCCTACTCGTTCGCGCTGTTGCCGGATGCCATTTGGTTTGGCACGCCGTGGCGCCGCACGTGGAAGAGCTTTGCGGACGGATTGGTGTACGGTTTGTTGACGGGCGGTGTGTTCGGTTGGCTCTGGCCGGCGTAACGGTACGCTAGCGAGCTGCTCCTCTGCGGTCGTCCCGGCACGTGGCGGCCAGCACCACGCTCGAACACGGTGATCGCCGACGGCTCGCCTCGGTCGTTCGCGTCAATCGCCCTCGTACACGACGTGATTGCGGGGCGTCTCCCACAGGACGAGCTTCGTAAGCTTGTCGGGGAGGTGCCCATCCAGTAGCTGCCAGATGTGGAGCACGATATTCTCCGCGGTAGGATTTACCTCGGCGAAGTGGGGAATATCGAGATTTAGATTCCGGTGATCGAGGCGGGAGACGACGCGCTCTTCCACGATGCGCTTGATCACCTCGAGATCGGCCACAAACCCGGTCGTGGCATCGATCTCGCCTTCCACAGATACCTCCAGCTCGTAGTTGTGGCCGTGGTAGTTGGGATTGTTGCAGCGGCCGAAGATTCGGCGGTTTTCTTCGTCCGAGAGGGCGGGGTTGTGGAGACGGTGGGCAGCGTTGAAATGCACGCGCCGTGTGACGATCACTCGCGGCATGAGGGGTAGTTAATGTCCGTAGGTGGGCGGGGTCAAGGAATCTCAAGAGGGAGAAGGGAGAAGTGACCAGCGTTGGCGAGCGGATCCACACCCCGACCGCAAAGCATGACACTGTCCTGGCCCTTCGTACCACTTGCGGGATACAAAGACAGCATGCCACGCCCAACTATTTGCCGGCTGGGCCTTCTCCCTTCTCCCTTCCAGTGTGATCTGGCAAGCGGCATACGCTGAGAGCGGACGGTAGTCATAAAACAGAGAGGTTGTGCCGGGTCGTGGGCTCGGTCCGCCCGCCCGCCCGTTCCGCGCTCCGCCCGGTGGGGAGGCGACAGGGGAGCGGCACCACACGTGCGTTGACGTGGAGCTAGTTCGTTGCTACGTTTTGACTTAGAGCCCTTGAACGTTGCGAGACCCTTCCGCCTCGGCTGCTTGATCGCGGCCCTCGTCCTGCCTTGTGCGTCTGACGCGAACGCCCAGGCACGGGGTATCCACGTCTCCTACGGTCGCTGGTGGCACGATGGCGATGCCGCCGCTCAGACGCTCACTCTCGCCTATTACCGACGGCTCTTTGGACCCGTGGACTACGGCCTCGGCGTCACTCACCTCGATGACAATCAATCGCAACTGGATCGCACCCAGACTGGTGGTGAACTGTCTCTGGCTTTGGGACGGGACGGGTCCGGTCCGTACGTGGTGAGCGCTGCCGGTTTGGCGATGCGCCACTCCGATGGCAATCTGGATGCGCAGTGGAGCACCGGTGTTGGCTATGCGGTGCAGCCTCTGGCAATGCTCTCAATAGGGCTCGAAGCCCGGTATCGCGTCGAGGACCGTGAGTTCAAGGGGTTTTGGAGACTCGATCCCAACGATCGGCGGGGCATGATGCTTCAAGGTCGCGTTGCGCTGAGCTTCGGGTCGAGTCGCCGTGTTCCACCGCGCTCTGCGCGTCCTCCTTTGGCGGTGGTCGGAAACGCAGGCGGTGGAGGCAACGGAAACGGCGGGGAGTTCGAGCCTCCCTCCGAGGGCGATATCGGACGAATTGCGCGGTCCAGCGGGTCTTCGCGGGATGCGGCGGAGCTTGCCGCTCAGGTCGTCCAGACGGCCATTGACCTCATGGGAACGCCGTACAAATGGGGCGGAACCAACGAAAACGGCTTCGATTGCTCGGGCCTGATCAAGTACGCATACGGTGAACATCAGATAATCATTCCAAGAGTCTCGCGCGACCAGGTTCGCACGGGAGCGCTTGTCGAGCCGCGGGTTGACGAACTGCGCCCAGGCGACGTCCTGGGCTTCTCTGTGGAACGCGCGCGCGTGTCACACGTCGGGCTGTACGTCGGTGACGGCCAGTTCATCCACAGCGCCTCGGGGGGCGTCAAGATTTCAAGTCTCACGGCAACCGATCCCAACAGTCGCTGGTGGCAGCGTCGCTTTGTCGCGGCCAGAAGGATTATTAACTAGGGGATTGGGTATGGGGTGTAGGGTGTAGGGTGTAGGGTGTAGGGTGCCAGGGTGTGGCAGGAGCCGGAGCCTCGAGCACGTCAGGTTCACGGCCTTGCCTCGGGACCACTACTCTTCGAGCGCCACACACCAAACACCAGACACACCATACCCTACACCCTACACCCTACACCCTATCCACCTCTCCATGCCCTGGATCCGCTGGATTGACGAAGAGGACGCGACCGGGAGGCTCAAGGAATTGTTCGCCCGGTACGGTACCCGATTGGGTATCGATCACATTCTCAAGATCCACTCCCTGAACCCCGAATCGCTGGAGCATCACTACCAGCTGTACGCGCATCTGATGCACGGTCCATCTGAGCTTTCTCGGGCGGAACGCGAGATGATCGCCGTGGTTGTCTCCCGCACGAACGACTGCTTCTACTGAGTCCGTCACCACGGAGCGGGTCTCCGGAGGCTTCTCAAGAACGACAAACTGACTGCAGCAATCGAACAGGACTACACGAAGGCCGATCTCTCCGTGAGGCAGCGGTGCATCCTCGACTATGCCGCGAAGCTCACCCTCCATCCGGCAAAGATGGAGAAAGCAGACGTGCGCCGGTTGTGCGAAGCGGGTCTCGACGACGGTGAGATCCTCGACGTGTGTCAGGTGACGGCGTATTACAACTACGTCAACCGATTGGCGGACGGGTTGGGGGTGGAACTTGAAGAGCGTCCTCCGATCACCGAGGGTCGGGGAGGCAAGCGGGGAGGCGAGTAGTCCCCCGCCCCCCACTACACCACTGGGCGGGCTGGCGGACCGGCGGGCCGGCGGACAATCCCCACCCCAACCACAACCCATCTATCGGGTGAGCCATGGGTGGGGTGGAAGGGCACGGTCCGTCTGACCGCCCGGGTTGCGGTGGGTTGGGAGGGGGTCCGCCGGGTGGTGCGGTGTGGGGGGGGGTCAGGGCTCCGGCGGCGCGAACACACTCTCGTCGACGGTCGTGGCGATCCGCGCGCTGGGAAAGTAGATCCGCCTGCCGGTGCGTTCTCCGGCCGGCGTGACAAAGGGCCGATCGAGGGAGACCATGATCGGCCCCCGACGCTCCCACTGTGACCAGAGCGTTCGCGTGTTGGTCGTAGTGTCCACTCGGTTTCGGAAGTGTTCCCACCATCCCATGCGTTGTGTCGCTGGATCGATGTACGCCCGGTAGCGGTTGTTGGGCGTGCGTCCCACGTTCTCGAACGTGAGTTCCACGGTTTCCCACTCTTTGCCCGCGGAGTCCGTGCTGATGCCCAGGTGGACGAGGTTGACGCCGGGATCACGCCATTTGAACGGCATGATGAACCAGTATGTATCGTTGATGTAAACGGCATGCGCACGAGCGAGAAGGACCCCAACCGTATCACCCGAGAGCTCGACCCCGTCGACCCACACCCTGCCCTCGACGGTGTTGGCGTCGAATATGGCTAGCATCCGTGTTTCGTTTTGGAGCGGCATCTCGAGTCGGTACCGTCCGGTCCACCGATCCCAGACGTGGCGGCGTTCGAGAGGTTGAGCATCGCCCCGATCGACCGCCCAGACGAACTCGAACAACCTGGCAGACTCCCACGCGTCACGGCCGCCCATCGCCACGACCATGAGCGACTCGGCCTCCAGAGCCGGGGAGACCGGCTCTCCGGCGCCAGAGGAGTCCGCGTCCCGGCCTGCGCACGCCGCGCCGCCATTGATGGCCAAGAGAGCTGCCAGTGTGAGAGGGCCGCGCGCTGCTCGCATGGGAAAGCTCCGGAGGGTAGGGTCCAAGTCAAAGTCCGAGGAAAACACTCGTAATATTACGGGCGGTGTCCGTGCGGGGGCAAAGGTCTTCGGTCGCCCGCACAGCGCCGGCCTTGACACGGGGAGTGGAGTGTCTATCTTTAGCCTCTACTGTTAGCACTCACCTCTAGAGAGTGCTACGCATGACTTCTAAAGAGTTATCCCACAATAATTTAGTACTTAGGGAGGTTCGGCGTCATGGCGACTACCAAGTCCAAGACGAAGCTCAAGATCCAGCCCTTGGCAGATCGGGTGGTGGTGCGCGCGTTGGAGGAGACCGAACAGATGCGCGGTGGTCTCTACATCCCGGACACTGCCAAGGAAAAGCCGCAGCAGGGCGAGGTGATCGCGGTGGGCACGGGGCGGGTCGAGAAGGGTGAACGGGTTCCCATGGAGCTCAAAGTCGGTCAAGCAGTGCTGTACGGGAAGTACAGCGGCACCGAAGTAACGATCAACGACGAGCAGGTCTTGATCATCAAAGAGTCTGACGTCCTGGCCGTGGTCGGTTGACCGACCGCATAGGGGAGTAATCCAAATGGCAAACGCAAAGGAACTGCATTTTGACGTGGACGCCCGGACGCAGCTCAAGCGAGGCGTTGACCAGCTGGCCGAAGCGGTCAAAGTGACGCTGGGCCCCAAGGGACGAAACGTTGTCATCGACAAGAAGTTTGGTAGCCCGACCGTGACCAAGGACGGGGTCACCGTCGCCAAAGAAGTGGAGCTGCCCGATCCGGTCGAGAACATGGGCGCTCAGATGGTGAAAGAGGTGGCAACGAAGACGTCGGACGTGGCCGGTGACGGCACAACGACGGCAACGGTGTTGGCTCAGGCCATTTTCCGCGAGGGCCTGAAGAGCGTGACCTCTGGCATCAACCCGATGGCCATCAAGCGCGGCATCGACAAAGCCGTCGATGCGGTCGTGGATCACCTCAAGACGATATCGCAGGCCAGGACCGGGAAGACCGAGATTGCCCAGGTGGCCACCATCTCGGCCAACAGCGATCCGGAGATCGGTGATCTCATCGCCGATGCCATGGAGACCGTCGGCAAGGATGGCGTTATTACGGTCGAGGAGGCGAAGGGTTTGGAGACCGAGCTCGAGACCGTGGACGGCATGCAGTTTGACCGCGGGTACCTCTCGCCGTATTTCGTGACCGACTCCGAGAAGATGGAGGCGGCGCTGGAGGATGCCTACATCCTGATCCACGACAAGAAGATCTCGTCGATGAAGGACCTGCTGCCCCTTCTCGAGAAGGTCGCTCAGACAGGCAAGCCGCTTCTGGTCATTGCCGAAGACGTCGAAGGTGAGGCGTTGGCGACCCTCGTCGTGAACAAGCTGCGCGGCACATTGAAGATCTGCGCAGTGAAGGCTCCGGGGTTTGGCGATCGTCGCAAGGCCATGCTCCAGGACGTCGCTGTCCTGACCGGCGGTCAGGTCGTGAGCGAAGAGGTCGGGTTCAAGCTCGAGAATGCCGTGCTCAACGATCTTGGCACGGCGAAGCGGATCGTCATCGACAAGGACAACACGACGATCGTCGACGGAGCCGGCAAGGAAAGCGACATCCAGGGCCGGATTCAGGAAATCAAGGTCGCCATCGACAAGAGCACTTCGGACTATGACGGCGAGAAGCTCCAGGAGCGGCTGGCCAAGCTCGCCGGTGGCGTAGCGGTCATCAACGTGGGTGCTGCAACCGAGACCGAAATGAAAGAGAAGAAGGCCCGCGTCGAGGACGCGTTGCACGCGACCCGGGCCGCCGTTGAGGAGGGCATCGTTGCCGGCGGTGGAGTGCCATTGCTGCGGGCCATTCCACAGTTGGACGGCCTGGAGACCCCCGATCCCGATGAGCAGGTCGGTGTGAACATCGTCCGGCGCGCGCTTGAGGAGCCTCTCCGATGCATCGCCAGCAACGCGGGCGCCGAAGGATCGATCGTGGTCGAGAAGGTGCGTTCGTCCAAGATCAAGAACTTCGGCTACAACGCACAGACCAACGAGTACGAGGATCTGGTCAAGGCCGGTGTGATCGACCCGACCAAGGTCACGCGTACGGCATTGCAGAACGCCGCGTCGGTAGCCAGCCTGCTGCTCACGACGGAGTGCGTCGTCGTCGAGAAGAAGGAAGAGGAGAAAGCCGCTCCCCCGATGCCGGGCGGCGGCATGGGCGGCATGTACTAAGCCGCACCATTTCTCCGACGAAACAACACAGGGCCCCGGTTGATCCGGGGCCCTGTGTGCGTTTCCCTGGACTAAAGTCCTGGCTCGGTGCCCTTCGACGTTGCTCGGGGCAAGCCTGCGCGACTCGTCTGGAAAATTCGGTGCCTACGTCCGTGGGGACCCGTATAGGCGTGCCGAGCGCGCGCGCTTTAGGGCAGGCGAATCAACGCCGGATCACTACGGCAAAGGCGACGGTCTGCCCGCTTCGGCCAGCAAGATGAGCAGCGCATTCTGTATCGCGAGGTAGCCGTTCTCGTTCACCCACCACTCGCCCGGAGAATGTCCGCCGCCTCCCGCTCCTCCTCGTCCGATCGTTACCGCCGGTTTGCCCAACGCGATCGGAAGGTTCGAATCGGTGGACGCGATGCTCAAGCGAGGCTCGACGCCAAGAAACCGGGCAGACGCCATCGCCCGTTGGACAATCTCCGCTTGCTGGTCCAGGATTCCTGATGGGCGATCGCCGATCATCTCGATCTCCACGGTGAGCGGAGGGCCATCCAGCCGCTGATCGTTTTGCTCCCCGATGGCGCGATTGATGACCTCATGAAAGATCGAGTCGATGCTGGCTAATCGCTCCGGGCTCTCTGATCGCATATCCACCTCCATCCATGCTTCGAAGGGGATGGAGTTCACGGACGTCCCTCCGCCTATCCGGCCGATGTTGTAGCTGGTTCTCGCCCCTTGGGCCACAAAACCTGCCGCTGACTCGTCGAAGTAGTGGACCGCCCGACTCAACGCGTGGGACGGATTACCGAGACCGAACGCACCCCATGAATGCCCGCCTGGTCCCTTGAAGGTCACACGGTACCGATGCGATCCAAGCCCTCGGTGAACGATACGGCCGACGCCGCCGCCGTCGACGGCAATCCATGAATCGATCCGGGGGCCGTTCTCGCGGAATAGATGCTTCACGCCACGAAGGTCACCGAGCCCCTCCTCACCAACGGTGCCGATGAAGAGAAGGTCCGCATCCGTCAGGACTCGAGCGGCGTCCAGTGCTCGCAGAACGGTGAGGACGACGACGAGACCACGTGTGTCATCGCCGATCCCCGGTGCACGAAGCGTATCCCCTCGGCGCCGTACCGTGACATCGGTGCCTTCCGGGAACACCGTATCCATGTGGCCGGCGATGGCGACGACGCGCCCGCCGCCAGCCCCCCGGCGCAGCGCGATCACGTTACCCTCCTCATCGATGGCCACGCTATCCGCGCCCGCCTGACGGAGCATGTCCGCATAGCGCCTGGCCCGCTCCGCCTCCATAAAGGGGGGGGCAGGGATCTCGGTCAGCAGGATGTGATCCTGGAGCGTGCGAGATTCCAACTCCCGAATCACTTGCAGTGCCTGCTGAACCTCGGGCCTTGTTGCTACCACCCGTATCTCGCCGTCATACCGCGCATCCTGACGGGCCAGGGCGGGGCGCGCGGGGCGCGCCATGAACGACACGGCCATGCACAGCACGAATATCAAGCTCGACATCCTCATCGTCGCTCCTGCAACTCAATGTGGTTGGGTAGGCCAGGGCCTGCACGAAGCTGCAATGGCCCTAAAGCCAATGACTGCAGTAACCTACGGAGTGGCGCCATGAGCCGGAAGACGGTACATTGGGAGCATGATGTGGCAATTGGTGTTCATGGCGGTCGCGGTGGCGGTGGCTCCGGCATCGCTTTCGGCCCAATCGGGGTTGCCAGACATCAGCGGGACCTGGCGCGCCGAGACCCCCGACGGGCCCCGCGACGTGATCGTCCGGCCCGATTCCTCGGCCAGTTTTGGAGAGGAGACCGTGCGCTGGAGGCTCGCGGGCGACTCCATTCACATAGCGTTCGGTGATGAGTGGATGGTCTACAAATACGAGCTCAAACGTGACCAACTCGTCTTTTCGGCCGGCGATCTAGAGGAACCGGTTGACCTCGAGCGAGTGGGACCGCCAACTCCTCGTCCGGAGGGCATCCTGGTGCCGGCGGCCCCCCCTCCAGACCGACGCGCTCTTCCCTGACGACCGATCTTGACCCCGGACGAACATTCCGAGACGATACCGCCGGCGGCTCCCCAAGGCCAGCACCGCCCTTCGAAAGCGGACCAGCCTGCAGTTCTCGCACGCGAGTTCGCCAATTTCCTCATCGAGCTCTCCATCGCACTGCACAAGCACGCCATGTATCCGGAGGGGCACCCATCACTCGTTCCGGCGCTGGAGCGAGTGGCCGCTGACCTTGCGGAGCTGCTTCCCAAACGGGGGACTCTCTCACTAGGCGTGGCACGCAAGCAACTCGTCATTGAGGGGGTCGCCACCGACACCAAAAACCCGGTGCTGGCCGATCTCGCGGAACGTCTGCATGCCCATCAGCTCGGGGCGGTGACGTTCATCCAAGGAGTGACACCTGGTGAGGTCCATCTCGTTCTGAAGGTCGTTGCCCAAGATCCTCATCGGGAGGGCAACAAGCCGCTCGGTCTGGACCAACAGTCCAGGATCGACATCCAGCCCCATATCCACTTGTACCCCGTCAACTACAACAAGCTCGAGTTGCTGGGAGACGAGGGGAAGCCCGAGGACGAAGAGGAGCAGGAAGCCAGGACCCGAGCCGCCCAACTCTGGCTTGGTCTTGCACAAGCGGCCATCGCCACAGCGGACGACCAGGAGGGGGGCCAGGAGACCAACACCGAGCCCACGGCCGTGGCCCACGCCATCGCCGACCACCACAAGGACGAGGCATACGACCAGGTCATCGTCGGGTATCTGCTTCAGATCGCGGAGGAGTTGAAGACCGCCGGCGGCGCCGAGGCGCTGCGGCTCCAGAAGCGAATGTCGAAGCTCGTGTCGTCACTCGATGCCGAAACCATAGAACGCCTTCTCGAGATGGGGGGCGAGGACAGTCAGCGCCGGAAGTTCTTGCTCGATGCCACCCAGGGTATGACCGTCGCCGCCGTGCTCGATTTGGTTCAGGCGGCGGGGGAGGCGGAAAAGAAACCCATTTCACATTCGATGCTGCGGATCCTTCAGAAGCTCTCACACCATGCGGAAGGCGGCCCGCCTGAACAACAGCAGGCGGTCGAACAATCGGTACGCGATCAGATCGCGTCGCTCGTGCACGGTTGGTCACTGGATGATCCGAACCCCGACACGTATACCACAGCCCTGGGGACGATGGCCCAGCAACCGTCGGGATTCAACGTGGCCCCGGAGGAACAGTTCCGACCGGAGTCGAAACGCATGATCCAGATGGCGTTGGAAGTGGACGTCGCCGGCCCCGCGTTGCTCCGAGCGGTGAGCGATCTCATAACCACACACGAGCTTCCCTGGCTGATGGATCTCATGGAGCAGGCGAATGCGCCCTCTGCCACGAACGCTGTCTGGACCGAGTTGAGTGATCCGAAGCGGTTCAAGGAGATTCTCCGGTGCGAGCCGGTTGACGCCGCGGTGTTGGACCGACTGCTGGAGCAGGTGGGAATCAGGGGCGCCGAGCCAATGCTCGAGGTGCTGACGGAGTCGGAGTCGGCAGGAACTCGTCAGCTCCTCCTCGATCGGTTGAGTCAGATTGGGCCCATAATCGGCCCACTGGCTGTTGCGCGACTGGACGATGACCGGTGGTATGTGCAGCGCAATATGCTCGCGATCATCAGTCGGCTCCCGGAGCTTCCCGACGGATTTGACGCGATGCGGTTTGTGGACCACCCCGACGCCCGTGTGCGCTGGGAAGCACTCGAGCTCATGTTCACGATACCGTCGGTTCGCGAGCGGGCTATCTGTCGTGCCCTCACCGACTCGGACGAGAACATCGTCAGGGCGGGCTTGAGCGCATGCAAGGCGAAGTGCCCCAAGGCCGCTGTGCCACTGCTGGTGTCCCGGGCGGTGAACGCGGCAAACTCGGCGCAACGTCTCGCGGCCATCAAGGCTCTGGGAACGGCCGAGGATCCGGCGGCGCTCGAAACCCTGCTCAAGATGGCCGCCCCGCGAAAGAGTTTCTTGAGATTGAAGCCTCAGCGCAAGTCCGCCGAGTATCTTGCCAGCCTCGAGGCTATTCACAACTACCCGGATGATGCTCGAGCGAAGAAAGCCCTCGACGTGGCAGTCAAGTCCAAAGACACTCAAATCTCGTCGGTTGCCAAACAGAAGAAGCCGAAGGCCAAC
>JBDHFY010000091.1:0-22873 GCA_039590195.1 Gemmatimonadota bacterium
GCGGCCCGGAGCGTATTGAACGGGTGATCGATGGCGAGCGTATTGAGGATCTTGTAGATGGTGTCGAGAGCTCCCCCGGACTCCTCGTAGTCACGCGCCTGCTCCATGAAGGCCTCGAGATCCATCTGGTTCGTCGCACCCCCGCCCGCGAGCTTCAAGTACACCCGCAGCGTCTCTTCACGGTTCTGACTGGTGAGCAGACCTGCGCGGTCGGCGGAGAGCTCGCTTTTGCGGTACCACTCCAGCAGAGCGAGCTTGATCGGTAACAACGCGATCCCCGCCAGGAACGGCAGGTTCTGGAACCCGAGCTCGAGGATGAGCAAAAGGATGGTGTGGTAGAGGGCGTGCCCGCTCATCACGTGACCGAGTTCGTGCCCGAGGATCACGCGCATTTCATCGTCATCCAGCAGTGTGACGGCTCCCGAGTTGAGCACGATGAACGGCTCGTCCACCCCCACTGCGCCAGCATTCACCAACGGAGTCTGTGAGACAAAGACCTCGACCTCGTCGGGCCAGTCCAACGTTGTGCGAACCTCGGACATGAGGCTGTGGAGCGTGGGAAACTGCTGCGGGCCCACCTTGACAGCGTTTGCCTGGAAAAGCAGACGGATTCCGCGTTCCCCGAAGAACCCCACGATGCTCTTGACCGCCTGGTCGAAGCCAGGGATGGCTCGCAGAGCCTGGAGCGCTGCTCGGTCCGCGGGATGCTCCCATGAGACCGGTGCGATATCAGTCAAGACCGTTCTTGGGCGGGCGGTGGGGATGCCGGTGGCATCGGTCATGGGTCCCTCCGGAGAAAATGGTGCCGCGGAAGTCGCCGCGGCTGTCGCTTCACCGTACGCGCGACGTCGGGGGTGGTTTCAGGCTTCGTTGCTAATCCACCCCTCTGGCGGCCTCGAGGGCCTGTTCCAGGTCCGCTACCAGATCGTCGGGATCTTCGATCCCCACAGAGATTCTCACGAGGCCGAAGCTCAATCCCATCGATTGCCGTAGGCCCTCGGGGACGCTGGCGTGGGTCATGATTGCAGGGTGGCCTATGAGACTCTCCACGCCACCCAGGGACTCCGCCAACGCGAACAGCCGGGTCCGCTCGCAGACTGCCTTGGCCCGCTCGAGCGACCCCATCTCAAACGAGATCATTCCGCCGAAGCCTTCCATTTGGCGGCACGCTAGCTCGTGCTGCGGATGATCCGGCAACCCTGGATAATACACCTGTCGCACCTCGGAGTGGCCCACCAGCCAGTCCGCGATGCGGCGGCCGGAAGCATCGTGTTGTCTCATTCGAAGCGGTAGCGTCTTGATGCCTCGGAGCGCTAGCCAGCAGTCGAGCGGTCCGGGCACGGCACCGGCGGCGTTCTGGAGGAAGGCGAGTTGGTCGGCCGCTTCATCGTTGGACGTCACCACGATCCCGCCGACCATGTCGCTGTGGCCGTTCAGGTATTTTGTGGTGGAGTGCACCACGAGATCCGCTCCGCAATCGAGAGGGCGCTGGAAGACCGGAGTGGCGAAGGTGTTGTCCACCACAAAGAACGCCTCTCCGTTCCCTGCTCGCGTATGTTCGGCGATGGCGCGCAGGTCGGCGAGATGCATCATGGGATTGGTAGGGGTTTCGATGAACACCATCTTGGTGGCCGGTGTGATGGCTTTGGCGATACACGCAGGATCCCGCACGTCGACGAAGGAGAAGTTCAGTCCGAGGCGCCCCAGCACTTGTGTCATGAGGCGATGAGTCCCGCCGTAGACGTTCTCTCCACAGATCACGTGGTCTCCGGCCGTCAGCAACTTCAAGACCGCCTCGGTGGCGGCCAGGCCGGAGGCAAAAGCGATACCGTGCTTCGCGCTCTCCAGCGTGGCGACGTTTCGCTCGAGAGCGTCCCTCGTAGGGTTTCTCGTGCGGGCGTACTCAAATCCTTTGTGCTGGCCAAGGGCCGGCTGCACATAGGTCGACGTCTGGTAGATGGGCGTCATGATCGCGCCGGTGGTTTCGTCCGGCTCCTGACCGGCATGGATGGCGCGGGTGTCGAGCCCGTACTGCAGATCACGTTCGAATATCCGGGTCATGCAACACTCGAGGCCAGGTGACCAAGGAACGTAAGCGTGGGTCACGACCGGCGGCAAGCACAAATAGCCGTTAGCTTTTACCTTGTAGCGGCGCATGTGTGCGGAGGCTCGAGCGCACACATTTTCTGGTATGGGGAACCGGACCAGCGGCATTCAAACCCGAGACAGTGCCTCTTGAAGCCCACGTTTGTGGTGTCTCCCGCCAACAACCCACCGCTGTCAGCTCGATGAGCGATACGCTGATCACGAGCGTGTCGGGTGTGCGGGGGATTGTCGGCAAGGATTTGACACCGGAGCTGGTAGCTCGATACGCTGCGGCTTTTGGTGTGCTCGCACGCGGTCACGCCAGTCGCGCGGTCGTCATCGCCCGGGATGCTAGAACGTCGGGGCCGATGTTCGTGGCCGCGGCTCGAGCCGGGCTGCAATCCGTTGGGTGCCGCGTGATCGACTGCGGGCTCGTGCCGACCCCAACAGCGCAGCTCGCCGTTGAGCATCACCGAGCCGCTGGGGGAATCGTCGTGACGGCGAGCCACAATCCGGTGGAGTGGAACGCGCTCAAGTTCGTCGGCCCCGATGGGATCTTTCTCGATGCGGAAACCGGCCGGAGGCTCGGCGAGGCCGCGCTGGGTCGGGATGCCGAGGCCGCCGCCCGGGCGGGTTGGGATGAGATCGGTGGGGAGGAGGTCGATTCGGCGGCCGTGCAACGCCATCTCGATCTCGTGCTGGCCCTTTCGACGGTTAGTGTTGATGCTATCCGTGAGAAAGGTTACACGATCGCGCTCGATTGCGTGCGCGGCGCGGGCGGCACGATCATGCCCGAACTGCTCGAGAAGTTGGGCTGTCGAGTGATCGGCATCGACCTCGAGCCTGACGGGCGGTTTCCGCGCCCGCCGGAGCCTGTTCCGCAACACCTGGAGAAGCTCTGCGAAGTCGTGCGGGCCCAAGGGGCTGATTTGGGGTTGGCCGTGGACCCGGACGGGGACCGTCTGGCCCTGGTGGATGAAACGGGGACGGCCATTGGGGAAGATTACACCCTGGCTCTTGCCGTGCGTGCGGTGCTCGAGCGCAGGCCCGGCCCGGTCGTGGTCAATCTCTCTACGTCCCTCGTTGTGGATGATGCCGCGGCGAGATTCGGGGTCGTGGTCGAACGGGTGCCGGTGGGCGAGGCCAACGTGGCCCGGGCTATGCGTGAACAAGGTGCCGTCGTCGGGGGTGAGGGGAACGGTGGGGTGATCCTGCCGGAGTTGCACCTGGGGCGTGATGCGCCCGTGGCCGCCGTGCTGGTGCTCACGTTGTTGGCGCAGAGCGGTGCGACCGTCAGTCAACTCGTCGCTGCCCAGCCCCGATACTCGATCATCAAGGCCAAGGTGGCGAGGGCCGGTGAGCTGGCCGAAACCTACGCCTCGCTGGAGGGTAGGTTTGCCGATGCGGAGGTCGACCGCCAGGACGGGCTGCGTCTTGCGTGGAATGGCCGGTGGCTCCACGTTCGTCCGTCGGGTACCGAGCCGGTCGTGCGTATGATCGCGGAGGCTCCTTCGGCGCGACAGGCGGAGGAACTCATCACACTCACACAAGAGATTTTGGGTTCCAGGAGATAACAACTGAATGTGCGGAATTGTCGGATATGTCGGCCACAGGCAGGCCGCGCCGCTGGTTTTGGAGGCACTCAAGCGGCTGGAGTATCGGGGCTATGATTCGGCCGGCTTGGCGGTCCTGAACGACGGCAGACTCGCGGTCGAAAAGGCCGCGGGCAAACTGAGCGCACTCGAGGGGCGATTGCAGGCGGATCTGCCCGAAGGGGCCGTTGGGCTTGGCCATACCCGGTGGGCCACCCATGGGGCTCCGTCCGATATCAATGCCCATCCTCACACTGATTGCGGTGGGACGATCGCCGTCGTTCACAACGGCATCGTGGAAAACGCCACTGTGCTGCGTGACGCCTTGTCGAAGCGTGGCCATGTTTTCACCTCCGAGACCGACACGGAGATCCTCGCCCATCTGATCGAAGATCACTTTACCGACTCGCTGGAAGCCGCAGTGGCGGCTGCCCTGCGGCAGGTAGAAGGCGCGTACGGGCTGGCCGTCATCTCCCAGAGTGACCCGGGGAGGATCGTCGCAGCGCGCCACGGTTCGCCGCTACTCCTGGGGCTTGGCGAGGGCGAAAACTTCGTTGCCTCGGATGCCGCGGCCATTGTGCAACACACGCGGTCGGTGGTGTATCTCGACGACATGGAGATCGCTGTAATGACGCCGGGCGAGTATCACGTCGCGGATCTCCACACGACCCGGGTGCAGAAGAGCGTCAGTGTCGTTGATTGGGACCTGGCGACGATCGAGCGGGGGGGACATCCCCATTTCATGCTCAAGGAGATCCTCGAGCAGCCCGAGGCCATCCAAAACACACTTCGAGGCAGACTGCTAGAAGACGAGGGCAACGCAAGGTTAGGCGGGGTTGATCTCAGCGATGGAGAATTGCGTGAGATCGACCGTGTCGTGATTACGGCCTGCGGGACCTCATGGCACGCGGCGCTGGTCGGCGAGTACATGCTCGAGGAGGTTGCCCGCGTTCCGGCGGAAGTCGAATACGCGTCCGAGTTCCGTTACCGGACGCCGCTCGTGGATCAGCGTACCCTGGTAATCGGCATTTCACAGAGCGGAGAGACAGCGGACACCTTGGCTGCACTACGCGAGGCCAAGAAACGAGGGGCCCGAACGCTAGGTGTTGTTAACGCGGTCGGTAGTACGATTGCCAGGGAGGTGGACAGCGGCATCTACATTCACGCCGGCCCCGAGGTCGGGGTGGCAAGTACCAAGGCCTTCACCTGCCAGATCGTTGCGCTTGCCCTACTCACACTGAGAATGGGACGACTGCGCGCACTATCCGTGCTTCAGGGGAGGAAAATTGTCCAGGCGCTGCAGAAACTGCCCGAGCAGGTGACTGAGGTTCTTTCACGTATGGAACCCATCGAAGCCCTGGCCGGCACGTACGCACTCGCACAAAACGCTCTGTTTCTCGGCCGTGGCTACAATTTCCCTGTGGCCCTCGAGGGTGCCCTGAAGCTCAAGGAGATTTCGTACATTCACGCAGAAGGATACCCCGCAGCGGAGATGAAGCACGGACCCATCGCACTCATCGATGAGATGATGCCGGTGTTCTGCTTGGCCCCCAGGGATGCGGTGTATCAAAAGATCGTTTCCAACATCCAGGAAGTGAAAGCTCGTCAGGGACGGGTCATGGCCGTGGTGACTGAGGGGGACGACGAGATGACGCGCATTGCCGAACACACGATTGCGGTTCCCGAAACCATCGATCCCCTTACGCCTGTTCTGTGCGTCGTTCCGCTGCAACTCCTGGCATACCATGTGGCCGTTCGACGCGGGTGCAATGTCGACCAACCCAGGAATCTCGCGAAATCGGTAACGGTCGAGTAACGCGGTCCGACCGGTGGAGTGGAACGGCGGGGCGGCAATGAGAGTCGTCGTCCAGCGGGTTGGTCGGGCATCGGTCACGATTTCCGGGAAAACGGTGGGAGCCATCGATCGAGGCTTGGTCGTTCTCGTGGGATTCGCGCGCGGTGACGATCCGTCTCGGATCTCGTGGTTGGCGGACAAGGTGGTCGGGCTCAGGATCTTCCCGGACGATGCGGGCAAGATGAACCGGAGCCTAGAGGACGTTGGCGGCGGTGTCTTGGTGGTCTCGCAATTCACCCTGTACGGAGATGTTGCGCGCGGGCGGCGGCCCTCGTTCGTCCACGCGGCGGAACCGGATGAGGCCGTCCCCCTCTACGAGGCGTTCGTAGAGGCGCTTCGGAAACGTAACGTGCCTGTGGCGACCGGAGAGTTTGGGGCCATGATGGACGTGGAGCTCGTCAACGAGGGACCGGTCACCATCCTCATCGATGCGTGACTCACCAGTGATTATTCTCGCGTCTCAATCACCTCGACGTCGCCGACTGCTCGACATGTTGGGGATTGCACATGCGGTTGCGCCGGTGGCCATCGATGAGCGTCCTCAACCAACCGAGCAACCAAGGCACTACGCCGAACGACTGGCTCGCGAAAAGGCACTGGCGGGCGCCGCCCTGTCGGCCGGGTCGTGGGTGCTCGGTGCAGATACCGTCGTCGTGTTCGGCGAGGAGATGCTCGGCAAGCCGCACACCCCCGCCGAGGCTGAGGACATGCTCATGAAGCTGGCAGGCAAGCAGCACAGGGTCGTGACGGCCCTAGCCCTTGTGCGGGACGATGTCGTGCATGAGCGGTGCGATGTCACATCGGTCTGGTTCCGACCGCTCACACCGGAACTCATCAAAGCGTACGTGGCGACGGGCGAGCCCTTGGACAAGGCCGGTGCCTATGGGGCACAGGGCAAAGGCGCGGCGCTCGTGGAGCGGATCGAGGGGGATTTCTTCGGCGTGATGGGGCTCTCGGTGCGACTCGTCCTCGAATTGCTCGAAGAGGCGGGCATCCCCTACAGCTTCACGCGGTAAACGGGAATCGCCTGGGCCTTTCCTTTGAGTTGCATCGGCTCGAGGGCGTCGACGTCCGGCGGCTGGTTGAGTGCCTTGAGGAACGGCTCCGAGATCAGTACCTCGCCCGGGCCCGCCATCGAACAGAGACGTGATGCCACGTTCACGGAATCTCCGATCACGGTGTACTCCAGCCGGCGGTCACTGCCGATGTTGCCGGCGAACACGTCGCCGAAGTTGATGCCGATTCCGATGTCCAGATGTGGTCGGCCCTGTTCCTCCCACTTCTGATTGAGCTCGTCGAGCACGCGCATCATGTCGATCGCGGTGCGCCCCACAGAGCCATGATCGCATCACCCATGAACTTGTCCAACGTGCCATCATGCTCGAAGAGAATCTCCACCATCTCAGTGAAGTACTCCGTGAGCAGAGAGGCGATGTCATCCGGGCTCATCTGCTCCGACAGAGAAGTGAAACCGCGAATATCGCTGAAGAAGACGACCACTGGTCGCTTTGTGCCCCCCAACTGGACCACGCCGTCCTGGCCGACGATCTGTTGTGCGAGGTCTGGAGCGAAGTACCGCTGGAAGTTCGCGAGGACCACAGCCTCGCGGGCGATGCGATTGATTAGCTCGCTGTTCTCGATGGCAACGGCGGCGATGCTGGAGAAGGCGATGAGGAATTCGAGATCCTCATCGCCAAAGGAGTTGGTAGCTGTCAAGTTGTCGACGTAAAGGATACCGAGGACGCTTCCCTCGCTTCCCATGAGGGGCGTACACATCGCGCTGCGCACGCTCTGCATGAGAATCGACTTGCCCTTGAACCGCTCGTCGGCCGCCGCGTTATCCGTGAGAATGGCCAGCCGCTCATTCACGCAGCGGCTCGCGATTGAGCGCGGCACGTGGCGGCCGGCGTCCAAATCGCCGAGCTTGGTCTTCGAAGTTCGGGGTGCTAGATCTCCGGCGTTTCCCTCCACCATCAAAATGGAGACGCGGTCCACGTCCATCACCTGGAACGTGATATCGACGACCTTCTCGAGGAGCCTGTCGACGTCCTGTTGTTTGGCCAACTCCTTGGAAATTTCCAGCAGGAGGCTGAGCTTCATCGCCTGTCGCTCGTGCTCGGACTCGCCCGCCACCTTGAGGTAGGACGTCCCGCTGGGCTCGACCGTTGGTTGCGCGAAACCTCCTGATTCACGCACCGGAAGCTGGCGGACAATGGTCGCTTCAGGCTGGGTGCCAGGGAAACTGCGGTCTCCGGCATCCTTCGGGGCTACGGCCTGAGCGAGCGTTACCTCGCGTACCTTGAACGCCACCTTGCCAAACGTCACCACGTCCCCATGGCAGATGGTCTCTTCGCTGATCCGGTTCCCGTTCACAAAGGTGCCGTTGCTCGAGCCGAGGTCCTTGACCGTGACCACCTGCTCGGTGCCGTGGATTTCTGCGTGATTTCGCGACACCGTCGGATCGTAGACAGGCACGTCGCTGGTCACGGCACGCCCGACCGTCAACATTCCGGGAGTGGGAACCTCGAAGGTCTGGTCACCAATTGTGCTGATGAGCTTGAGTGCCGGCACTTATCGATCTCCTGAGCCGGTAACAATATACCGTCCGGAGAAACGAGATGAGAACACGTCCCTCACGAGCCGGGCGGGACTCAGGCCCGAGCGCCTGACCCGCTGAATGTGACTGATGTCAGCGGGGTGCCGCGAGAACGAAATCGCCGCCTGTGGCCACCGGACCCGACACCGCATCCGTCCCTGCAGTAGAGGAACCCGGAGGACGCCGCCACCGATCGATGGTTGTCTCGCTCCAGATTCCCAGGGCGGCGACGTAGCTGGCCCGGTCCGCGTACGAGGCTGAAGCATCTGCCACGCTCAGCTCGCCATACCGGGCGTAGGAAAAGGTCGCGCGCGGCACGCTCGCCGCGGAGAAGACGAGCCCCGTCGGGGAGAGCGTGAATCCATAGGCTCCTGGCCGCGGCTGGACGGTGACGAAGACCGAGTCGCTTGCTCCCACAGGCTCGCCGTTTACGGCATCGAGGGAGCCAACCGAAAACTGCAGTTCGAGATAGAGATTGTTGAACCGGTCTGGGTGCAGGATCAATTGCACGGATGCCCTGGAATTCACGACATGAAACGAGAGCGTCTCGGGGGCCGGGGCCTCAGGTTTCTGGGGGAGAATCAGCAACTCCGCCGTACTGAGGGCCTCTTCGCCCGGCGTGAAGGCGTCGCCGCACGCGGCAATGATCAGTGCGGCGGCTGCGGTTGCTGCCAGCACCCCCAATTTCGATATTGACCGGTGATGGGTCGCATCCTTCGGGGGGTTGTAGCCCTCCACCTGGCGACCGGACCGGTCATGCTTCGGGCGCAGACGTGGAACGACGAGCCCGTACGCCAGCTCGTCCGGCGCGGCATCGCGCGCCGGATGGCGGTGCTCGGTGACAGCGGTATCCAAGATTACGCGGCTCGGGCGCAGGGTTTTGTCTTCTTCCTGGCGCAGGTAGGCGAGGAGTTTCGAGAACCTCCGCGGCTCGTTAAGACAGACCAACTCTCGCTCGAAGTCTACTGGAAGGCTCCCGGCGCCAGCAAGCAGCGGATCGTCGGACGCCGCGACCGCGTCGATCTGCCCACCGACATCGCCTATCATCGCGATCATCTCGGCATCGTCCAAAACAACTTCGGTGATCGTATCCGCTTGGGTGATGGGCACGAAGTCCGCGACGTCCTCCACCCACTGGCTTCTCAGGCGGAGGAGGTGTACGACTACGCGCTGATCGATTCACTGGCGATCCGGCTTCCCCAACGTCTCGTGTCAGTCTACGAGGTGGCGGTTCGGCCCAACACTCCGGCAACCGCCGCGATCGTCGGAAGTCTCTTTCTCGACGCCTCCAGCGCCGAGCTGGTCCGTCTCCGATTCACGTTCAGTGCCAGCGCCTATCTCGATGCGACCATCGAAGACATCACCATCGTGCTGGACAACGGGCTGTGGGACGCCAGGTTCTGGCTTCCCCGCCATCAGGAGATCGAGATCCGCCGCCGAACCCCCGTTCTCGAGTTGCCGGCCCGGGGAATCATTCGGGCACGCTGGGACATCGACCAGTACCACTTCAACGGCGGTTTGCCGGAGCGGCTGTTCCGCGGACCGGAGATCGTGCAGCTCCCTCTGGCCGAGCTGGAGGCTTATCAATGGGAGGAAACGCTCGACGAGGCCATGCGCACATCGCCGGAGTCAGGCGCGACCGTCGACCTGGAGGAGGCCCGCACGGCGCTGGGGAGGCTGGTCAGCCGCGGGACGTTGTCCGGACTGTCTGCGGCGCGGATCGGAGCGGGTTCGGTCTCCGACTTTCTCCACTACAACCGTGTGGAAGGGCTGTCTCCCGGTCTCGGCGGTGTCGTTCGCCCCGGGGGCGGCCTCCTTGAGGTGCGAGGCTGGCTCGGGTACGGGCTGAGCGATGAGCGGCTGAAAGGGCGCGTGCGGATCACTCACGCAGGGGGAGCCCGCACACTCAGCGTCGAGGCCGCGCGGGAGATCCGCGACCTGCTCGACGAGCCTGTTATCTCGAGAGTGCTCAACTCCGTGCTGGCTCAGGAACTCGGTGACGACTTCGGCGACTACATCTTACTCGAACGGGCTGGAGTCGAGGTCGGATACCGGTTGGGGAGTGTGGTCGCCGTGGCCGCGGAAGCCGGTTGGGAGCGGGCGTCCGGCGTCGCAGTTGCCCCCTTGCTGACTCCGGCCACGGGCAGGTTCCGACCCAACCCCGACCTCGAGGGGGGCGATTTCGCCGTGGGGCGCCTGCGGGTGGAGCGAGCCGGCCAGGGGTTCGGCTTTGATCGGCAGATCACGGGACAGGTCGTGGTGGAGGCTGGCCGAGGCGAGGGAGTGGAGTTCGTACGCGTGAGTGGCAGAGCGCGGTTCACGGTTCCGGTGGCTGGGACCCAATGGGTCGTGTCGACCCGGGGCGGATGGGGCTCCGCCGGATTGCCCCGGCATCGCCTCTTCGTGCTCGGTGGTCGGGGGACGCTGGTGGGAGAGCCGTTTCGAGCCTGGGGAGGAAGGTCGGCCGCGCTGGCGAGAGTGGATTTGCGGATTCCCGTTCCGGTTCCCGAGCTGCGATTCGGGCCTTGGTTCTCGACCGGGTCGCACGTGGTGGTGGCACCCTACTTGGCCCTGGGATGGGCCTGGCGACCCATTCCCGGGACTCCTTGGCCGGGGACCGGGGGCGCCCGCCCGGTGGCCGGCGTCGCCCTCGAGTGGTTTCAGGGGCTGATCCGAACAGAGTTTGGATTCAGTCTTCGAGATGGCGAGCTTGGGGTGACGGGAGACGTGCGGCGCGATTTTTGGGGCATTCTCTGAGGGTGCGGGCGCCACAAAAGGCCGGATTATCGGTGATGTATCCTCATAAAAGAAAAGGTGATGGCCGTTCCTAGCGTGTCCCAAACGGCCTTCGTATCTTGCAGCCTCGCGCCGTAATAATCCGCGAAGCGTGGAGTACCGCTTTGGCCGATTCCCAATTCCGCGACGAATGGCTCGCCACCACCATCGAGGCGCTCGTTGGGCCCGACAAGCTCGATGAGCTTCGCGCGAGCGAGGATGCGTCGGGCTCCCTCTGGGAGACGGCTGTTGCCCACGAAGCGACGACCGACGAGGCGCTGGTGAGTGCCCTGGCCACGCGGATCGGCTTGAAGCTGGCCGACCTGTCTGACAGCGACCCGGGAGGCGTGGAAATCATCCCCGAGGACGTTGCCCGGCGGTATCACATTTTTCCCCTGCACGCCACCGACTCGTTCCTCGAGATCGCCACGGCGAACCCGTTGGACCTCGACTGCGAAAAGATGCTGGCCTTCGCCACGGGCCGTGAGATCCGGATGCTCTTGGCCAGTCCGTCGTCGATCCAGCAGAAACTCGACGAGAGCTACCACCAAGGTGGAGTGATCGACCGGCTCCTCGAGGGGATGGGGTCGGAGGCCGAGGTTACGGAACTCGAGGCCGCGCAAGACGAGGCCGATGTCCTCGCCATCTCGGCCGAGGAGGCGTCTCAACGGCCGGTGGTGCGGCTGGTCGATCTGATCCTGTCGGAGGCTGTGCTCTCCCGTGCGAGTGACATCCACGTGGAGCCAGAGGAGGGTGGGGTGGCCGTGCGGTACCGTATCGACGGCGTGCTCAGGCAGGTGATGAAAATGCCCAGAGCCGCCGGCTTTCCCATGATCTCCCGCCTAAAGATCATGGCATCCCTCGACATCGCCGACCGGCTGAGACCCCAGGATGGGCGCGCCCGGGTGGGCGTTAACGGGCTTCCGGTAGACCTGCGTGTTTCGACGCTCCCGGCCGCGCTCGGGGAGAAGGTCGTCGTCCGCATTCTGGACTCCGGCCAAACGGCCCTGTCCCTGGACGTGCTTGGGCTCAGCGAGGAAGAAACCACGAGCATTCAAAAATTCCTCGAACACCGCCATGGGATCGTGCTGGTCACGGGGCCCACGGGATCCGGGAAAACCACCACGCTCTACTCAGCGATCAGTTACATCCAGAGCGAGGGGCTCAACATCGTCACGGTCGAGGATCCGGTGGAGTATCGGATGAAGGGCATCGTCCAGGTCCAGGTGCACGAGCGGGCCGGGCTGACGTTCGCATCCGCCCTCCGCTCGATCCTGCGACAGGACCCCGACGTGGTGCTGGTTGGTGAGATCCGCGACCGGGAAACTGCCCAGATTGCCGTCGAGGCCTCGCTCACCGGGCATCTGGTCCTGTCCACCCTCCATACAAACGATGCCGCGAATGCCGTCACCCGCCTATCCGATATCGGCGTGGAGTCGTTCAAGATCGGCTCAGCGCTTCGGGGTGTGGTTGCCCAGCGCCTCATGCGCCGGCTGTGCGCAACCTGTCGGGAGCCGTTGGGTGAGGCGGTGCCCGAACGACTGAAGGGGTGGATTCCGGAAGGAGTCACGCTTCACCGGGCGGTGGGGTGCCCTGAGTGCGCTATGACCGGCTATCGGGGCCGATTCTGCATCGTGGAAGTGCTGTCGATAAGCCAAGAGGTGCAGCGGATGATCGAGGCCGGTGAGACGGCCGACCGGATCGCGGTGCAGGCCCAAACGGAGGGAATGAAATCCCTCTGGGATAGTGCCGTTGCACATATCATCGACGGCGACTCTACCCTCGACGAGTTGCTCCGAGTGGTGGATATGCCATATGGGGAGATCGGGGCGCTTGAACGGCGGGCTGAGCCGCCGGAGCCACGAACTCCCGTTCCTGAAGACTTGGCGCCCGCCATCGAGCCCCCGCCAGAGGGTGCAACCGTGACCCCAGTCGCGCCGCTGGTGCGACCGCCTCCATCCTCCCTGGCTTCGGCCTTCGAACTCCTCGACCACGAGGAGCAGGTACCCGCGGCGGGCGAATTGGGGAATTCAGGCACCACCGTTCTCTTGGTGGACGATGAAGACCAGCTGCGACGCGTCCTGAGGGACCTTCTGGAGCGGGAGGGCTACGAGGTAATTGAGGCGGGTGACGGTGGTGAAGCCCTCGACCAGCTGGACCGGCATGCTCCCGACATCATGGTGCTGGACCTCAACCTGCCCGGCATCGACGGCTACAGCGTGCTCAGCCAGATCCGGTCCCGCCCCGCTACAAGCGACCTTCCTGTCATCGTCCTCACCGCGCGGGGCGACGAAGACAGTGAGGTTCGGGTCTTCGAGCTGGGCGCCGACGACTTTCTGAGCAAACCGTTCCGGGCCAGGGCCCTCTCGGCGCGCCTTCAAGCCGTCCTGGGGAGAGTCCGCGGTAAGTAGTTGACAGGTAACGGTTTACGCCGTATGCAGGGTGGGAGCACGCACATGTGCTCCCATTTTTCTTGGGAGCACCAAGTGACTTGCACTATCGTGCTCCCCAGTCTCTGCCCATGGGATACCGCGACACAATGTGGGGGCGGGAGAGCACGATTGCTTTGGAGCGCATCCCTGGATCATCTCGTTTTCAATTCCCGCTTGTGGGCGGCCTCCAGAGTGTCTTCCAGTGCTCCCTTGGGAGCATTGGGCTTGACTCGCACGGATTTGGCTGGGATGCCGAGGTTTACGTGATATGGGCGCACATCCCTCGTGGCCACCGCGCCGGCGCCGATCATGGCTTCCGCACCGACCTTGACGCCAGCGAGCACCGTGGCGTGATAGGTGACGCGCACTCCGTCCTCGAGAATCGTGATGGCGTCGGTCACGTCGACCTGGTTGGTGATACTGTGTGTATGGCTGTAGATGTTGGCATAGTCGGCGACGGACACCCGATTGCCGAGCACGATCCCGCCCCGATCGTCCAGGAGCACGTGGCGGTGCACGACGACATCGTCTCCAACCTCAATGTTGTACCCGAACGAGAATTCAACGAACTGGAAGCACTTGAAGCGCTTGCCGCAGCGCCCGAAGATGTGCTTCGCCAGGATTCGGCGGAGTCGGACACCGACATCAACATTACCCCCACCTAATGGGGACCGGTCGAAGCTCTGCCAGAGCCAGAGCAGAGGCTTGACCCGTGCATATCGCTCGGGCTCAATCTCATGGTAGTACTCCGGCTCGAGCGTGATGTTGTGAGGATCCAAGGCCAGCAGCACCGCCTTCGTGCCGGTGGGCGTCGCCGGGTCGCTCAGCACGTCATCATAATTGCCGAGACTTGGGTGGTAGAGCTCACAAAGAACATCCCGGCATAGTCGATACCGGTCACAGGACGGGTCGCTCAGCCGCTCCTCAATCTCACCCAGCCACTGGTCGAAGACCTTGCCCGAGGTTTCGGAGCGCGAAAGCTGACGTAGTGGTCGCAGAACCATGGTCTTGGTGGTCCCCCCGCTTGACAGAAGAAAATTCGTTGAATTAAATTGGGTATAGTTAGTTGAAAATGATTATCATTTGCAATTGAGCGAGTCGAACTGGGACCGGCCAACTCGTATATAAATGCAAAACAGTCCCGCCCGCCACGCCGCCTTCGGCGATATGCAGCGGGCACATCTCGGTTCGATGGGCGTGAACGTGTGGCATCCACAGCTGACGGTGTGGGGACTGGCGGCGGTAGCCGGTCTCGTCACGGGGTCCGTCCCGCTCTCGCCGCCTGTCTGGGTGGAACGAGAGACAGCCGTCATGGGCACCCACTTGCGGGTCACCGTGGCCGCCACGAGCCGTCAGCACGGCATAGATGCCATCGAGGCCGGTTTCAGGGAGGTCCGACGCCTAGACTCGATACTGAGTAGCTGGCGCTCCGACAGCGAACTCAGCCGCATCAACGGCGCCCCGCCAGGTCATCTCGTCGAGGTTTCCAGTCAGCTAGTTGAGATCCTTGCCGCTGCCCGCCGCTGGACGGACCGGACCCGCGGGGCATTCGACCCCGGCGTCGGAGCCCTGATCGGTGCGTGGGATCTCCGCGGGCAGGGACGCCGCCCCTCCGACAGCGAACTCCGTCGAGCATTAGCGGCTTCCGGTCTTCACCGCTTCGGATTCGATCCGTCAAGCCGAACCGTCGCCCGGCCCTCGCCTTTGAGCTGGATCGATGCCGGCGCCTTCGGCAAGGGCACGGCGCTGCGGGCGGTGGAACGTCGGCTCAGGGCCGCAGGAGTCCGGGTGGCCTTCCTCGACTTCGGGGGCCAGGTGCTGGCGATGGGCCGCCCGCCTTGGGGGCAAGGTTGGTCCGTCGGCGTGGCGCATCCTTCTGCTCGGCGCGATGCTTCGGCGGTGCTCACCCTGCGGGACCAATCAGCGGCCACCACCTCGGCGTCTGAGCGGTTCGTCTCGATCGGGGGACACCGGGTGGGCCACGTGCTCGATCCGCGGACCGGTCGACCGGTGCCCGCTTGGGGCTCCGTCACGGTGGTGGCGCAGGACCCCTTCGTGGCCGACCTTCTGTCCACTGCCGTGTTCGCCATGGGTCCCGATAGTGGGGCTGCGTTTGCGGATTCCCTTCCCGATATCGGCGTCCTGCTCGTGCGCGATGACGCTGATTCGCTGTCCCTCCGGTGGAATAATGCCATGTCCACCGTGCTCGCCGACCAGGGGTGGGCCCGCACGCCACCGACCACATTTGCCAATCGATGAGGCATGTTGACGATGAGATATCGTAGACTATTTACCGCCGCCGCCGTGCTCTTGGGGCTGGCCGTCCTTTACCCACAGTCGGCGCAAGGCCAAGAAGAAGAAACCCTCCAGCGGCTCGAACGCTTGGAGCAGCAGGTGCGCGAGCTCCTGAATGCGCTGGCGTCCCGCGACAGCGCGGACTTGGTGGCGCTGCGCCTTCAGATCGACGCGCTGACCAGCGACATCGAAGCACTGAAGCTCGGCCAGGAGGTCGTGGCGCAGGCCGATGAGAGTTCCTTGGGGTTCGGGCCGGCTGCGTCCAAGGTCTATCGCGTTCAGCAAGGCGTTTCCGTGGGCGGCTATGGAGAGCTGCTGTACGAAAACGCCGCCACCGAGCGACAGGACGGGACCATCTCGGGCCGCGCTGATCAGCTGGATTTCCTGCGTGGCATTGTCTACGTCGGGTACAAGTTCAACAATCGGATCCTCTTTAACTCAGAGATCGAAGTTGAACACTCCACCACCGGCCAGGCGGGGTCGGTTTCGCTCGAGTTTGCGTACTTGGACTACCGTCTTGCCGACGAGTTCGGCATCCGAGCGGGTCTCTTGCTCGCGCCTATGGGCTTCATCAACGAGCTTCACGAGCCGCCCACCTTTCTGGGAACCGAGCGACCCGAAACCGAGCGCCAGATCATTCCCTCCACCTGGCGGGAGAACGGCATTGGAATTTTCGGTGAGGCCGGGGGCCTGGCGTACCGGGCTTACTTGCTTGCCGGGCTCGACGCCATTGGGGGCGGTGCGTCAAAGGCCGCGGGCTTCAGTGCGTCCGGCCTGCGCGGTGGTCGCCAGAAGGGCTCCAAATCCTCGGCGGAGGATTTCGCCGGCGTGGTACGGTTGGACTACGTCGGTACCCCCGGCCTGAGGGTTGGTGGCTCGGCCTACCTCGGCGAGTCTGGCCAGGGGGCGTCCAGTCCTTCCAGCCCTGCGGAACGGCTGGGGGCCCGCACCGTGATAGCCGAAGGGCACCTCGAGTACAGAGCGTACGGGTTCGATGTCCGCGGCCTGTTGGCCGTGGCCACCGTCGACGATGCTGCCGAGCTCAACGTCGCGCGCGGCCTGAGCGGCGCCGAATCCATCGGTGAGCGCCTCCTAGGCTGGTACGTGGGAGCCGGGTACGACGTCCTGCGCTCTGCGCGCACCGAGCACCAGCTCATCCCTTACGTGCGCTATGAAACCCTCAACACGCAGGACAAGGTCCCCGCCGGTTACGCTGCGGACCCGGCCAATGATCGGGAGATCATTTCCATCGGGGCGGTGTGGAAGCCTATATCCACGGTGGTCTTCAAGGGGGATTTCCAGATTCACCGCGATGGGGCGCTGACCGGTGTGAACCAGATCAACGCCACCGTGGGGTATCTCTTCTAGGATGCTGCGCGATGAGGGGTGACCGCCGACTTATGTGCGACGCGACGCGACTTGCCCACCGCACCGACCACGCTGCTTGGCGTAGGACGCTCTGCACGGTTGCTGCTGTTGGCTTCGCCGCTATCCCGTTTCCGCTTGCAGCACAACGCACCCTCACCCAGCAGGAAGCGTTGCGCGTGGCGTTTCCGCCGCCCGCAAGCATCGAGCGACGTACGGCGTTCTTTACGGAAGCCGAACTCGCTCAGGCTCGGGACCTTGCAGGGCCCGGCGTGGACATCACGGAGCGGGTTCTCCCCTACTATGTGGCCTCCGTTGGCGATAGAGTCGTCGGCGTCGGATACTTCGACGCTCACCAGGTACGCACGCTCTCGGAGGTCCTCCTGATAGCAGTCACTCCAGATGATCGAATACGGCACATCGAAGTCCTGCGCTTCAGCGAGCCACCGGAGTACCGCGCTCCGGATGGCTGGCTCCGCCAGTTCACCGACCGCGATCTGAGTGAAGCACTCTCTCTCAAGGGCGCCATTGTGGGGATGACCGGCGCCACGCTGACATCACGGGCGGTCACTGAAGCGTCGCGTAGAGTCCTGGCCCTGCATCAGGTAATCCGTCCCCTCCAACGCAAACCGAGTTGAGGAACAGATGAACCGTTTCGAGAAGTGCGCGATCTGGGTGACCTCAATCCTCACCGCCGCCACCGGTCTCGGCTTCTTCTGGGCCAAGTACCTCACGCAGACGGACGAACCATGGGCCGTCATCAATCATCCACTGCAACCCTGGTTTCTCAAGGCCCACATCTTGGTGGTGCCGCTGTTCATCTTTGCAGTCGGCGCTGTCTCCTTGCGGCACTTTTGGCTTCATTGGGTGAACGGTGCCCTTCATGGTCGGACGTCCGGCGCCTTGGCCGCATTGGCTGTGGCGCCTTTGATTCTGACGGGCTATCTCCTCCAGGTCATCACCCACGAGTTCCTGCTCTCCGTCATCGCGATAACGCACATCGTTCTCGGCATCGTCTTTTTCGGGGGGATGTTATTGCATCAGATTTTCGTCCGTCGCAGGCGCCACGCCGGCGATGACGAGGTGGCGCTCGACCTCCACCGAAACTCCCACTCACGCCAGCCCGCCAGACGGGTCACCCCGGCACCGCAGCGCGTCGCCGCCCCGGACCGTCCCGCATCTCGACGCAGCCGTGAGGCAACCAGAGCCAGCTAGAGACGCTCGGGCTACGGCCGCCTTTGCTGGGCGGCCCGGGCGGTCACCCTTGCCCGCTCCCTCTCCACCAGCGGAAGGGTCTGCGTCCACTGGTGTGATACCACCCCGGCGTATTCCACCGTCAGTGCGTCAAAAAGGTCGATGCCATCTTCATAGACGAAGATCGCCGTCGCCGTCTCACGTTGTGTCAGCCGATGTTGGCTCCACAAAGGGGAAAGGGGAAGAATGGCCATCGGCCGGAAGAAACGGTTGCGACTCGTGATCGTGAGCTGCTCCGGGTCGAACGGCGCCTGATCCTCGACACTGAACGCGGTCACGAGAAACACGCCTGGCGTTGCCACACCCATTCGCCCGGCGGCGTCTGCAATCTCCGCGGCTCGCGTCTGCCGAAGCCTGTGCAGGGGCCCGTAGGAGTCCGGCGCCATCAGGATGATGGTCGCCTCGCTCATCGGCAGGATGCGGAACTGGACGGTGCGGGTATCCAGGCGGATTGCGATCTGGTCTTGCCGCAATGTGCCAAATCCTGCGGGCACCGTGTCCACCGCCGTGGTATCCTGCGCGCCGGCGCCAATTGCCACGGCCATATGGACCACCCCAGTGGACAGCGCAACTCCCATGATGTGTCGCGCCTTCACCGGGCCCCCTCCTCATCAGTGAGTGCGAGAATCGCGTCCTGTAGCTCCTTGATCCCCTCGCCCGAGTGCGCGCTTGTCATCACCGCCTGGTCGCTCGGCAGATCGACCACCTTCAGAATGTCGTTGAGCCGGTCCTTACGCCGGCCCCGGCCGACCTTGTCGCCCTTCGTGGCGGCCACGAGGACCGGAACGCCGTGCTTGGCCAGTCGCTCGCCCATGGCCAGATCCGCGGCTGACGGATCGCGTCGCACGTCCAATAACCACACGACCCCCGCGAGCTGGTGGCGCCCTGTCAGAACCTGGTCGATGACCGCACCCAAACGCCGCCGCTCGCCGTGTGAAACACGTGCGTACCCGTAACCCGGCAAATCCACGAGGTACAACTGGTCCTCGATGCGATACACGTTGCAGTCGCGGGTCTTTCCCGGTTGTTTGCTGGTGCGGGCAAGCGCTTTGCGGCCCACCAGTGCATTGATGAGTGAGGATTTTCCGACGTTGGACCGGCCCAGCAACGCAACCTCCGGCAGAGCGGGGCTCAAACGAACATCGGCAGCTGGGAAGCTGCCAATGAAGGTGGCCCTCTTCAGGCTTCTTTCTTCGCTCGGGTCCGTTCGGTGACCAGCAGGGGCGGGCGGCCTTCGAGAATGCATTCTTTTGTGACGATGACTTCGCGCACATCGTCGCGGCTCGGCAGCTCGAACATGATGTCCGTCATGCTCTCCTCGAGGACGGCGCGCAGCCCTCGCGCTCCGGTGCCCCGCTTGATGGCGCGCTGCGCGATCGCTCGGAGCGCTTCTGGATCAAAGGTGATTCCCACGTCCTCGAGGTCAAAGAGCTTCTTGTATTGCTTAGTAAGAGCGTTCTTGGGTTCGAGAAGAATGCGGACCAACGATTGCTCCTCCAACTGCTCCAGCGAGACCATGACTGGTAAACGACCGACGAGCTCCGGGATGAGTCCGTAGCGTAAGAGATCATCGGGCTCCACGTCGAGAAACGGGTTCCGCTTCAGTTCCTCGATCTTGCCCCCAGCCAGCTCCTCTTGCGTGAACCCGATCTGCCGTCTACCCGTCCGTGCCTCGATGATTTTGTCCAGCCCGTCGAATGCACCGCCGCAAATGAACAGGACGTCCTTCGTGTCGATCTGGATGTACTCCTGTTGGGGGTGCTTTCGCCCACCTTGCGGTGGCACAGATGCTACCGTCCCTTCCAGGATCTTCAGCAGCGCCTGCTGGACGCCCTCTCCGGACACGTCGCGTGTGATGCTCGGGTTCTCGCTCTTCCGGGCGATCTTGTCGATCTCGTCGATGTAGATGAACGTTGAAATCGCCCGCCTGCAGCAGCCGCACTAGAATGTTCTCTACATCTTCGCCGACGTACCCGGCCTCCGTAAGGGTGGTGGCATCGGCAATGGTGAAGGGAACGTCGAGAATGCGGGCGAGCGTCTGAGCGAGGAGCGTCTTGCCGACGCCGGTTGGTCCAAGTAGCAGAATATTCGACTTCTCTAGCTCGACTTCGTCCTCAGGCAAGGACTGCGAATTGACTCGCTTGTAGTGGCTGTAAACGGCCACCGACAGGGTCTTCTTCGCCTGCTCCTGGCCGATGACGTATTGGTCGAGGACTTCCTTGACCTCCGCCGGCGTCGGAACTTGAGTGATCGCCTCAGAGACTTCCCGCTCTTCGTCCTCCGCGAGAATCTCGTTACAGAGTGCGATGCACTCGTTGCATATGTACACTGAGGGTCCGGAAATGAATTTCCGGACGGCGTCTTTTGACTTGCCGCAAAACGAACAGCGGAGGTGCTTATCCGTTGGCATAATCTACCTGCCGGGCATTCCCCAAGTATGTGGCGCAAGTATGTGGCGCCAAAGCCAGCACGTCAACCCGAACGCTTGCCATCCAACTCAGCATTGGCTGCGATGACCTTGTCGATGAGGCCGTATTCCCTGGCCTCCTCTGCGGACATGAAGCGATCCCGGTCGATGTCCGCCTCGATCTGATCGAGGGGCTGCCCGGTATGGACCGCGTACAGGCTGTTCAGCTGGTTCCGCAGATGGATGATTTCCTTCGCCTGAATCTCGATGTCCGCGGCAGTGCCCTGATATCCGCCGGACGGTTGGTGCATCATGATCCGCGAGTGGGGCAAAGCCGATCGCTTGCCCTTGGTGCCGGACGACAGCAGGAACGACCCCATGGATGCCGCCATCCCCATGCAGATGGTATTCACTGGCGCGTTGAGGAACTGGATCGTGTCGTAGATTGCCATCCCGCTCGAAATGATGCCTCCCGGCGAGTTGATGTAGAGGTAGATGTCCCGCTCCGGGCTGTCCGCCTCCAGGAAGAGCAACTGAGCGATGATGATGTTCGCCACGTCGTCGTTGATCGGTGCCCCGAGGAACACGATACGATCCATCAGCAGGCGCGAGAAGATGTCGTAGGTTCGTTCGCCACGACTGGAACGCTCAATGATGTAGGGCGGAAACAGCTGAGCTGCCTTGGGTGTGAAGATGGCCATGGTTACATCAATCAGCTTTCGGTGATGGTTGATTGTTCGAGCAGAAAGCGAAAGACCTTGTCATCCGTGATGCTTCGCTCCAACTCCCTCAGACGGTTTTCTTTCTGCAGTGAGGCATAGACTTTCCCTGGATCCATGTTGCGGCTCCGGGCGATCTCCTCGACTCTCTGATCGATTTCCTCTTCGGTGGCGGCAAAGCTCTCCTGTAGGGCGACCTGCTCGATCACCAAATCTCGCTTCACCTGTCCCTCGGCGATGGGACCGAACTCGGAGGCGAATTTCTCCGACTGGTCATCCCCAACCTCGTAGGCCCGCGCATAGGCGGCAATCAGCTTGTCGACCAACGGCCTCGGCGCCGGCACTTCGTTGGCGGCGATGATCTGCTCCATCAGCTGGCGCCGCACCCCGGCGTCTGCCTCTCGGCTCGCTGCGCTCTCCAAGTCTTGCCGCGCGGTCTTGCGCAGTTCCTCGAGAGAGTCGAAATCGCCAACTTCGCGGGCGAAATCGTCGTTCAGCTCCGGAAGCTGTAGCCGCTTGGCCTCCTGGAGAGAGATCCGCGTATTCATCGTCTGTCCGCGCTTCGCCTCATCGGCGAAGTCTTCGGGGAACTTGATGGTGGTGTCTGCCGTGTCGCCAGGCGCCAACGTCATGATCTTTTCTTCGACTTCCGGAAGCGCCTGACCGCTCCCGAGGATCATCTGATAGGGCTTCCCCTCGTCGCCCCCACCTTCGGACAAGTTCGCGATCGTCACGAGGACGAGATCGCCGGGTTTCGGTTTCTCCCCGTCGATCGGCACCCACGGTGCCTTCTGGTGCCGCAGCTCCTGCAATTGTCCTTCAACCACCTCATCCGTCACCGGCTCGACCTTCCGCGTCAACGAGAACCCACCCAGCCGATCTAGCGTGAGGTCCGGCTTCACCTCCACCAATAACTCAAACGTCAGAGGCGCATCATCCTTGAACACCAACTGCTGGACGCGGGGCTCACCGATGGGTTCCAGTTTCTCCTTGTCGAGGGCTTGCTCCCAGCTCTCGGATACCAGCTCACGGAGCACCGACTCCTTGATGGCGTCGCCGAACCGCCGCTTCACCACGTCGATCGGGACCTTCCCCTTGCGAAAACCGGGAAGTCGTGCCCGCTTGGCGTAGTATCGGGCCGCTTTTTTTTCAGCCGCCCGGACGCGCTCGACTGGAGCTTCGACGCGAAGCGTCGTCGCGCCCGGTTCGTCTTTTGTTCGCGTGATTTGGATGTCGCTCGTCATGCTCCCGTCAGGCCACTACCTGTGTGAAATGTACCCCCCAAATGGCGTTTCGAGAAAGGAGAGGGTGTGCCCCGGCGGGCACGGCAGGGCCGGCGCGGTCAGTGAGAATGCATGCGACCGGAGGGATTCGAACCCTCATGGGAAACCCCACGGGATCCTAAGTCCCGCGCGTCTGCCAATTCCGCCACGGTCGCGGGTCCTAGCAAAGTAATCCCCCTGCCGCTGTCGGGGCAGCCTCGCTGCGACCGCGCCTC
>JBDHFY010000092.1:0-13419 GCA_039590195.1 Gemmatimonadota bacterium
TCGCCGAGAATCGGCGAGTCCCGATCCTCCACGGCGTAAACCGTTCCACCTTTCTTTCGGTCCCACCAGTCATTACTCACTATCCCGCTGCGGGACGGGTAGACGCCCGTGGAGAGGGTGGCATGGCCTGGCGCCGTCTCGGTGACGCCGTGTCCGTGGTGAGCATTCGTGAAGAAGGCGCCGTCCGCAGCGAGGCGGGCCAGGCCGCCGTGAAACTGCCCGCCGAATCGTGCGAAGTAGTCGGCGCGCATCTGATCGACAGAAATCACAACCACTAGTCGGGGACCGTCGGACTCTTGGCGCGGATGTGATGGGAGGAAAGCCCCAAATGCCACACACGCGCCGACCGTCGTCCCGAGAACTTTGCGGGTCATGGGGCGCTCCACGGCTCGCTCGCCTTTGGTTCGACAATACGCAATAGGAATACGCAAATCATGCCACGCTGCACCTCTGACCGTCCAACGGAACCGTGCCATACCCGACCTCCCTTCCTTCATTACGTCCGGGCCCCTCTGACAGTTCCCACGGTGGCCCTGGCACGAAGGCAAGAACATACTCAGCAAGTTAGAAATCAGCCAGGAACTCTATGAACAATCCTTCATTGTCCGCCACAGCGGACCGAATCAACAACCACAACGATTCAGACGCCGGGGGGGGGCGAATCCATCTCGCTCCGCGTCTGGAATTTCCACACCCCCGCGCGATCCCCGTAGCCTGCTAGACGCAGCCAACGCAGCCCTCTAATTTCGAGCGGGCAATGCAAATCTCCACGGTGAGGCAAACGCCACATGCCGGCGGGAGGCCTCCAGCACTACGCTGCCCGTCACTGCTCACCCGGTCAAGCGCAGTCGGCTGGAGCCGAAGAATGAAGGAGGCCAGTAATGTCCACGTTGCATGATCAGGTTGATGACTTCCTCAACCAGAAGTACATCGCCGTCGCCGGAGTTTCCCGGAGCAAGGGTCAGGCGGCCAACGCCGTGTATCGCAAGCTTCGAGATGCAGGGTATCGTGTCGTTCCCATCAACCCCAACGCCAGCGAACTCGAGGGTGATTCTTGTTACCCCGATGTCCAATCCGCACCGACAGGGATCGAGGGTGTTGTCATCGCCACGCACCCCGATGTTACCGAAGAGGTTGTGCGGGATTGTGCCCGAGCAGGAGTCTCGAGAGTCTGGATTCATCGCTCGCTTGGAGGTGGGAGCGCGTCCGATGCAGCGGTGGAGTTCTGCCGGGAGCACGAGATCTCCGTCATTCCCAGCGGTTGTCCGATGATGTTTTGTCAGCCCGTGGACGTAGCACACAAATGTCTCAGATGGTTCTTGCACAGCATGGGCCGTCTCCCGAAGTGATCACCGGGAGTTAGCAGCACTCGGTGCGGTGGTCGGAGGAAGCAACTGCATTGCCTACAGACAAGCGGACTAAACCACCCAACACCACGTCCGTCTATGACCGGATCTACGCTGTCGTGCGGCAGGTTCCAGCCGGCCGGGTCGCTACGTACGGACAAGTCGCCTCAATCGTGGGCGGGTGCACGGCCCGCATGGTGGGCTATGCAATGGCGGCACTTCCCTCCGACTCCGACGTACCGTGGCAGCGCGTCATCAACAGTCAGGGAAGAGTCAGCTCCCGCGCCAGCGGCTCAGGTGAGATCCGTCAGCTAGAACTGCTGGAGCATGAGGGCGTGTACTTCGATCACGGTGGGAGTGTCAACATGGACGACGTGCGGTGGCCGGGTCCCGATTTGGAGTGGCTCGATGCCAATGGGTTCGATATTGCCCCGGGAGTCAAGCGGCGGTCCCAATGATGGTAGGGCGATCGCCTCGTTGGCCACCTCGTCTCGATCTGCACTCCCAGCAACTTGCTCCGTGGGATCCACAAAGCCTGCTGACTACCGGATGGGCAGATGACGGCTAACGACGTGCAACGGCGACTGCAAAAGCTCAGCAACAAGGAAAAGGCGCAGGTTCTGCAGAGATTCTTCAAGACGGGACCGGGGGATTACGGCGAGGGTGATGTCTTTTGGGGCATCCGGGTTCCCCAACTGCGCAAGCTGGCGACGGAGTACCGAGACTTGGGCATCACAGAAGTCAGGAAATCACTCAGGTCACCCATTCACGAGGAGCGGCTACTCGGACTCCTGATTCTGGTGCGGCAATACTCGACCGGGAACGCCGCAACGAAGAAGCGGATCTACGAACTCTATCTGCAGCACACGAGGTTCATAAACAACTGGGACCTGGTGGACGCAACTGCAGAGCACATCGTCGGCGAATACTTGAGGGAGCGCAGCCGGCGACCGCTCTACAGCTTGGCAAAGTCGCCAACGTTATGGGAGCGGCGGATCGCCATCATTGCCACATTCCATTACATCAAGCACCATGAGTTCGACGACACGCTGAAGATCGCCGCTATCTTGAGAGACGACGAGGAAGACTTGATCCACAAGGCCGTCGGCTGGATGCTGCGAGAAGTCGGCAAGCGCGACATGGAGGTCGAGGAGGTCTTCTTGAAGCGGTACTACCTAGGCATGCCCCGGACGATGTTGCGATATGCCATCGAGCGATTTCCCGAAAGAAAGCGCCAACGCTATCTGAAAGGGAAGGTGTAGCCCGGCACGCCACCCTCCCAGGAATGCGTCGATGGAGACACGAGTGACCACCACGTGTGTGGAAGGAGGGAGGAGGGAGTGTCATCCGCGGCAGCAGGTTGCGGGTCCCCGTCCCGGCTGGTACTCTCTGCCTTCTCTGTCACAACGCTATCCAGCCAGTGTGGAGGGCCGTATTATGTCATCCCGTACCGGTGTCCTCGCGCTTTCGCTCACCAGCTTCCTTTTGTCGGCCTGCTCCCCCGCGCCGTCGTTCGATTTGATCGTAACGGGCGGACGGGTCATCGACGGAACCGGTGGGCCGAGCTTCGTCACGGACATAGCGATCAACGACGGAATCATTGAGCAGTTGGGCGATCTCTCCGATCAACGTGCCCGGCGGACTATCGATGCCGAAGGCCTGGTCGTAACGCCTGGCTTCATCGACATGATGGGGGGAAGCACCCTTCCCCTGTTGCTGGACCCCATAAGCGCCGAGAGCAAGCTTCGCCAGGGTATTACCACCATGATGGTCGGCGAAGGTCGTTCGCTGGCACCGCAGAGCGAGAATACACAACGAGATCTCGAACGCGCGACCGAGCGCGGTTTTACGTGGACCACGTTTGAGGAGTACTTCCGCCTGCTCGAGGAGGAAGGCGTCGCGCTCAACGTGATTCACAACGTAGGGGCGGCGCAGGTGCGAATGATCGTAATAGGTGACGAAGATCGAGATCCCACCCCGGAACAGCTGGACGAGATGAAGAGGCTGGTCGCGCAAGCGATGGAGGACGGCGCCATAGGACTCTCGACGGCCCTGATCTATCCCCCCGGATCATACGCCAAGACGGATGAGCTCATCGAGTTGGCAAAGGTGGCCGCCGAGCACGGGGGAGTCTACTTCACCCACATGCGCAACGAGAGCAACCGCGTACTTGAAGCGATCGAGGAATCCATTCGCATTGGCAGAGCGGCCGGAATCCCGACTCACATCTATCACTTGAAGGCGGCGGGCCAGGAGAATTGGCCGCTAATGGCCGAGGCTCTCCAGCTCATCGAGGCAGCCCGTAGCGACGGACTCGAAATAACGGCCGATGTCTATCCGTACATCCGCAATGGTATCGGGTTGGGTTCGTTTATTCACCCGCGCCATTACGCTCGTGGAGCGGAGCCGTTTCTGCAAACTCTGTCCGACCAAGGCGTACGAGCGCGACTGCGACGGGAAATAGAGACCACCTCCGACTGGGAGAATTGGTATCGCCACGTTGGCCGTGATTGGAACAACGTGCTCATCTCGCGCGTGCGCCGCGATTCCGACTCGAGTTTCGTCGGGCTCTCCGTGAAGCAGGTCGCGGACCGTCGAGGGGTCGACGTCTGGGAGGCCTTCTTCGATCTGGTCGAAGGGGGTGGCGTGAGCGTGAACCCAAAGAGCATGAACGAGGAACAAAAACATGAGGCCATGCGAGCTGCCTTCATGACGTTCGATAACGATGCTTCACCCACCAACCCGAGTGCGGTCGCGAGCGCTCATCCGCGAGCCTTCGGCGCGTTCCCACGCATTCTGGCCAAATACGTCCGCGATGAGAACGTCATCAGCATGGAGGAGGCGGTCCGCAAGCTCACGTCCCTTCCCGCCACCATCTTGAAGCTCGAGCGCCGGGGGCGCATCAGTGCCGGCATGATTGCGGACCTCATTATCTTCGACCCCCAGACGATCCAGGATAGAGCCACATTCACGGAGCCATTGGTCTACTCTGAAGGGATCGGCTATGTCGTGGTGAGCGGCCAACTCGTGATCGATCAAGGACGGGCGACAGACACCAGACCCGGGAAGGTCCTGACGAAGCCACATACGGAATGACAGAGGACGCAGCCGGATACTCCGGATACTTCAGAAAAAGTCGAGCCTTGGCGTCATCGCTCCAAACAACCTCCAATCAGGGGTGGCCTAACCTCAACGCCGTCGAAATGCCGATCAAGGTCGCAACGATCGATTTTCACGTTACTTCGGAGTGCGGACAGGAGTGCCCGTACTGTTGGGGGCCACAGGACTTCGAGCATCCCGTGGACACGGACACCGCTGTCCGCATCATCTCCCGAGTGCAAGGGGTTGGTGTGCGGCGCATCGTCTTCACCGGCGGAGATCCGCTGAAGCGGCCGGACATCACACTCTTGATCCGCCATGCTCGCGAAGTCGGCCTGGAGGTCGCACTTTCAACGAGTGGCGACGAAGTAACCGAGCCGTTTCTTGCCCAGAGCGCACCCAACATCGATCTGATCTCCTTGCCGCTGGACGGCTCCACGGAGGAGATCAACTCCCGCACGAAGGAGCCCGGTCACTTCGCCCACATCCTGCAGGCCTTGGATTGGCTACGGAGCTATCCAGGGGTAGACGTCAAGGTCTGCACGCCCGTTACGCGACACAATCTGGATGACATACCGAACATCGCACGGCTAGTGGAGGATTACGCGGAGACAACCGGCGCGAGGGTTTTCTACAACATCTTCCAGACCTTTCCGCGAGCCATGTTCGCCGTGGATTGGACGAGCCTGCTCGTCACGCATGAGGAGTTTGCGGCGCTGGCCCGCCGGCTCAGAGGCAAGCGGCGCATCACGCTCAATGTCCTGAGTCACAGTACCCTCGATCGATTGTACGTTATGATCTTCCCCGACGGCAGCCTCATCGTTCCCGTGGGTAGCGATTTCGTTAGCTGTGGCAAGTTCCTGGAAATCAAGGACCTTGAGAGCGCTGTGGAAAGCACTGGCTTCGACTCAGCGAAGCATCTGAAGCACTCCCGAGGCTGGGAACGAGATGGTCATCGCATTCGCAGGAGCACAATTCATCTTGATTCCTGATCCGAGATGTCCGTTCGGGTCCGAAGACCTTAGCCTCCGTAATGGGAGCGGTGTGTCACAGGGAGCGCGGGGCACGAATAACACGACCAAAACTACAGGTGATGATCATGAATGACACCAAAACCTGGTATGTCTATGTCGCATCGTACGGGCGAGAGGAGGGCCCGCTGACCACGGCTGAAGTGACCGAACGCATTCGGTCAGGGCAAGTGGACCGCGAGACCCTGGTGTACGCCGACGGATTGGCCAACTGGGAGCCGGCTGGACGTCGGCACGAGTTCAACGCCGCGTTCACCTCCCAACCTCCCGCCCCCCCGCCGCCGGTTCCAACGGCACCGACGCTGGCGCACGAGATCGATTACGAGATCCACGGTGACGATATGCAGTTCGTCGAGATCACTCTCGATCCGGGTGAGGCGTGTGTAGCGGAGGCAGGCTCGTTTCTGTACATGGACCCGGGCATCGAGATGCACACGATCTTCGGCGATGGATCGGGACAGGAGGGCGGATTCATGGGCAAATTGCTGAGCGCGGGCAAGCGTGTGCTCACGGGCGAGTCACTGTTCATGACCGTATTCGGCAACGCCGTGGCCAAGCAACGGAAGGTGGCGTTCGCGGCCCCTTATCCGGGCAAGATCGTGCCGTTCGACCTCCAACAGCACAACAACACCATGATGTGTCAGAAGGACGCCTTCCTGTGCGCCGCAAAGGGAATCACGGTCGGCATCGCATTTCAGAAACGGCTCGGCGCCGGCTTGTTCGGAGGAGAGGGATTCATCCTTCAGAAGTTGGAGGGGGACGGACTCGCATTCGTGCACGCCGGCGGCAGCATCATCGCACGCCAACTCCGACCGGGCGAAACCATGCGCCTCGACACAGGGTGCCTCATGGCCTTTGAGAACAGCGTGACGTACGACATCCAGATGGTAGCGGGAATCAAAACTGCCCTGTTCGGCGGCGAGGGCTTGTTCTATGCGGCGTTGACTGGGCCGGGTACGGTCTGGATACAGTCAATGCCGTTCAGCCGATTGGCCGATCGTATCATTGCGGCACTTCCGCGGACGGGTGGGACCCAAAAGGGCGAGGGCTCCATCCTGGGCGGCCTGGGTGGCGCGATCATGGGTGACCGGAGCTGATACGGCTCGCGGCACCGCGCTTGTCGACTGGCCGGTAGAGACGGTCATCCAACGGCGGCCACAGTCGAGAGCAGCGTTGTCGCACCGGGATCCCAACTGATACATGGATTGCCCTCGCTGCAACTTCACTCAGCATGTTTCCCAACGGGAATGCCTGAAGTGCGGCTACTTCTTCCCGCTGGATGAGCCACTCCCGGAGTCGGGCGATTCGGGCGGCGAGTCCGACAGCAGCCGCGTGGATGGCAAGGGATGGGTGTCCCTACTTGCTGGATTCCTCCTTGCGATATTCGTGTTGAGATCAGGCTGGGTCACCTTCCTGTTTCATCCTCTGATCACGATCATCCACGAGCTGGGCCACACGATAGTCGGCTGGGCCTTCGGCTACCCATCCATCCCTGCATTCGATTTTCAGTACGGCGGCGGCGTGACGATCCACGAGGAGGACAGGAAGATCGCCATAGTGATCGTACTGTATCTGGCACTGGGCTTCCTCGTCTACCGTTGCCGCAAGAGCCGAGCGACAGTCGGCGCGCTTCTGCTCCTCGGCGCACTGTATTCGTGGACCGCGTTCACCGACGTGCACCAGATCCTGGGATTATTCATGGGGCACGGCACCGAGCTCATCGTCGCTGGGATCTTTCTCTATAGAGCCATCAGTGGAAGCGCCATCTTGGAGGCCCTCGAGCGACCGCTCTACGCCTTCGTCGCTTTCTTCATCCTCTTCGAGGACATCCGGTTTTCGTATCAATTGTCGACCAGCCAGGTCCACCGGATCATGTACGAGGACGCAAAGGGTGGAGGACACTGGATGGATTTCAGTCGAATCAGTGAAGAGTTCCTGCGGGTCGAGCTGTCAACGGTGGCCGCCGTTTTTCTCATCTGCTGTTTGCTGACCCCCGTGGCAGTCTTCGCGATTTTCAAAAAAAGGCAGCGGCTGTTCGAATCTTGGACCGCGTTCGTGAGCACGGTACGCCAGACGGAACTCCCGGGGTGACGTGACGGTGAATGAAGAGGAGAGCTCGCACGCCAGGCATCCGCACCACGTAAGCCCCGAGAAGCCCGAATTTCCACGGCGCTGGTGGCTCCAAGGACTGTTGTTGTTGGGCGGTATGCTCGCGGCGTTGGCTACGGATACAACGGGTCAACAGGCGCCACTCCCACAAACGCAGGCCGTCCGACTGACCCCGGACCAGTCGGCTCAGCTGCGCCTCGACGGTCTCCTGGACGAGCCTGTCTGGCAACCGGCGCCGCCGGCTAACAACTTTCGACAACAGGAGCCAAGAGAGGGAGCACCCGCCAGCGAGCAGACCGAAGTCCGCATTCTCTACGACCAGACTTCCTTCTACGTCGGCGTAACGGCGCACGACCGGTCACCGGACGCGATCATCGCCCGCATCCTGCAGCGGGACAAGCTGATGCAGGCGTCTTTCGACGGTCAGCCGGAGTTCGCCGGTGACGACGCCATCGCCATTCTCCTCGACCCATTCCACGATCACCGGAATGCCGTCGTGTTCGCGACCAACCCCAATGGCGCCAAGTTCGAAGCGCTCCTCACGGATGAGGGACGGGAGTTCAACATCGATTGGCGAGGTGTATGGAGGGTCGCCGCGGCGCGCACACCGGACGGCTGGTCTGCGGAGCTCGCCATTCCTTTTCGCACTCTCCGCTTTCCCTCAGCCGTCGAAGAAACGGTTTGGGGCTTCAATGTATATCGGGTGATCCGTCGAAAGAACGAGGAAGTCCTGTGGAGTTCCTGGTCTCGAGACAACGAGGGGTTCGCCCGGGTGAGCAGGGCCGGCCATCTGCGAGGTCTCCGAGACCTTCCCCGCCCCGGGATGAATCTCGAGCTCAAACCGTTCTTGCTGACGGGGACGACACGAGAATTAGAGGACAGCGACCAGCTCGATACCGACGCCGAGCTGGAAATCGGGTTGGATGTGAAGTACGAAGTCAGCCCCGGATTACTCCTCGACGCGACCGTCAACACCGATTTCGCGCAGGTCGAGGTCGACGACGAGCAGGTGAATCTCACACGGTTCGACCTCTTCTTCCCGGAAAAGCGCGACTTCTTCTTGGAGAACGCGGGAATCTTCGAGTTTGGCTTTCGGAGCTTCTTTGAGCCGCCACCCTTCCTGCTCTTCTTTTCGCGCCAGATCGGAATCCATGAAGACGGAGAGGTGCCGGTCATGGGGGGCGCCAGGCTCACAGGCCGGGTGGGCGGGCAGACGATCGGCTTCCTCGACGTCGTCACGGACTCTGCATTCGATCAACGCCAAACGAACTTCGCAGTGGCGCGGCTCAAGAGAGATGTCGGCTCCTCCAGCTACGTCGGCGCTATGGTTACGGACCGTCGGGCTACCGATTCTTGGAACACAGCCGGAGGCGTGGACTGGTCGATGTGGCCGACAGCGGCGCTCAACGTTCAGGGATTCGCGGCGGCGACGTCCGCGTCGGGTGACGGCGGCGAGGGGGTCGCGTACCGCCTTGGGCTCGACTACCAAACGGATCGCCTGGGTGTGACGGCCGGGCACATCGGCATCACAAGCGACGCCACAGCCGACGCCGGCTTCATCACACGAACGGACATATTGCGGTCGGAGGTGTTGACGCGGATCACCCCACGCCCACGCGTCATGGGACTCAGAAAGCTCGACCTGTTCTGGAACGCACAGCTCATCACGCGCACGGACGGGGAGTTGCAGGACTGGGCCGTGGGACCCGCGATCGCTCCCGAGTGGAATTCGGGGGAGTCGCTCGTACTCTACTACTTTCGGGGCTTCACCAGGCTCGACGAGAGCTTCGATATCGGGGATGATGTACCGGTGCCTGTGGGCGATTACGACCTGTGGCAGTTCGGGTGGTTCGCCAACACGAGTCGCAACCGACCAGTGGTACTGAACTCGGTCGGCATGTTTCAAGGAATTTACGACGGAAACCTCGCCACGGTGGACGGGACGCTGGATGTGGCCCCCAATGCAAATCTGGCGCTCTCAATCGGCTACACGCACAACCGCGTGGAGGTGTCCACAGGTGAGTTTTCCGCCGACATCGGGCGCTTGAGACTCTCGTACGCATTCTCCACACGCCTTATTGCCAACGCCTTGCTCCAATACAACAGCCACGAGAACGAGCTTTCGGCCAACATTCGAGTCAATTTCATTCACACGCCGGGGAGTGATCTCTTCTTAGTGTTCAACGAGAAGCGCGGATCAGACAACTCTCTGTGGGACCCAGCGGCGCGAGCAGCAGTCCTCAAGCTGACATATTTGGGGAGATTGTAAGGGGAGGGTTGCGACGGCGGTACAGTCGTCGAAAATGAGGATTTCACGGAGAAGACCTAGGACACGCAGTGTACACGGATCCTGACCGGCCGGACCACAGCACGACTCGATCGTTGGTGAGCTGCACGGTTGTTATCTTCGCAGCAGTTGGCCTGACCGGTTGTCTCACTTCACAACAGATACCGGATCGAGAGGCTGTCGAACAACTCGTCGCCGATCTCATCGCAGCAGATAATGCTCGGGACCTGGAGAGCGTGCTTGCGGTCTATGCTGACGACGCGCTCCTCCTGCCACCGGGGCGGCAGCCGCTCTCAGGGAAGGCGGCCGTGAGGGAGAACTACCGAACGCTCTTCGACAACTACCAGCCGGAGATCACCCTAACGGCCGAAGAGATGGTGGTGCCAGGCGATTGGGGTTACATCCGAGGCGTGACGGGGGGAAGGCTGATTCCTATGGACGGGGGCGAGGTCACCGTGCTGAGCGACAAATTCCTCATGATCGTTACCAGGCAACCGGATCAATCATGGAAAGTGGCACGGCTCATTTGGAATCGGACACCGTGAAATCCACTCATGCTGTGGATCACACGATGGTGACAGAGGTTCTCCGGCCTGTGTACGGTCGGTACTACGATCTCCCCATCGATCGAAGCGACTCCGCCTGCATGGCGCGCAGACCTTCGGAGAAAAAGAACTCTTCTTCTCCGAAGGCGGGCTCCAAGTCATCCAACCATGTAGCCTGCGGGTTGAACTTGGCAAAGAGCAACCGGCCCACCCATTCAGGATTTCGAGCCTGAAGGAACTTCAATACGAAGACCTCTTCACCGTTTATCGTCGTCACCCCGTCCACGACCACCTTACCAGGCGTAGCGGACATGGACGGTCCTCGAATGGAACGGGAGAGTCCCGAAACATCCCGGTACGCCTCATTGAATATCTCGAGCGCACGCACCAAGGGAACCTCGAAGTAGTTCCGAGGTCCGGTATCCCGCTCCACAAACATGTAGTAGGGCACCGCTCCGCTGCGGACCTGCTTCCTCAGCAGCTCGGCCCACACCGGCCCGCTGTCGTTGACGTGGCGCACGACGGGCGCTTGGCACCGAATCGTCGTGCCGCAATCCCGTATCCGCCGGAGCGCCGCCTGTGCAATCGGCGTCTCCAGCTCTCTCGGGTGGGAGTAGTGCGCCATCAGCGCCACATGTTTTCCCGCCGCTCGGATCTGCGCAAACAGCCGCAAGAGGTCGTCGGCATCCGGATCAGTCACGAAGCGGTATGGCCAATACGCGGTGGCTTTGGTGCCGAAGCGTATGCTCTCGATGTGCTCGAGTGCGGGATCCAGCAGTGGCTCGACATATCGGCGAAGCACCTGAGTCTTCATGACCATCGAGTCACCGCCTGTGATCAGCACGCTCGTCACCTCCGGATGCACCTTCAGATAAGCGACGAGCCGATCCGCTTGCCGGCTCGCGAACTTGAGTTCATCGAGTCCGACAAATTGAGCCCACCGGAAGCAGTATGTGCAATACGCATGACACGTCTGACTGGCGGCCGGAAAGTAAAGCACCGTTTCGCGGTACTTGTGTTGTACGCCCTCCAGCGGACCATCCGGGAGGCACGGCACGTTTAGTTCCTGCTGTCCTGCCGGTTGTGGATTGAGCGTCTGTTGAATCGCTCTCGCAGCCACCGTGAGCTCAGCCTCAGGCGCCTCAACACGGATGAGATTGAACATCCGGTTGAGCTCCTGACGGCTCAGCATCTCGGGTTGCGGGAACGTCAACTGAAAGATTGGATCGTCCGGTATGTTGGACCAATCGATGAGCTCTTCGATGACGTAATCGTTGACGCGAAACGGAAGTACCGCCGCAACGGCTTTCATTGCCGTTCGCTCTGACGCGGAAAGTTGTACGAGTTGCGGGATGTCGTCGATGTGCTTTCGCGAATACGCCCGAAACCGCCGAGCGCGCATCGACCCACCGGCTCTTGGCCGCCAATGGCCGACGGAGACACTCCTGTGATGCGCCAAAGAAGTCACGGCCACCTCCCGGTTTTGAGCAGCGAGACGCGTCGACAGCCTCGGAACCCGCCCTGATTCAGTCCATCAAGGTTCGCTGCCAGAGTCGAGCGCAACACCTCTGCGCATACGACCAAGGATTGCTAAAAGACTGCTAACAGACGTTCACTTACGAGTGAACCAGGGAGCGTCGGAACGAAGACGCGCAGGTGCGATTTGAATACGCTCATTGGTCGAGCTGACACAAGCCACTGTTGTCATTCTGACAACGAGCGCGTGGCGAATCGCGTGGCTACCTTGGAAAGCCGTCTAAGCCAGGTAGTTGGAATATAACAGGTGCACGAGCGAGCGGGAGCACCGCTACTGCTCCGGAACCGCGACGTTTATCTCACTTCATTGCAGTCTGCCCAAATGGCGCCCTGGGCAGCGGCCAGTTCTCTAACATCCTCAGAGCGAACAATTTAGCGTGTGCCACAAGTGGTTCGCCAGTTTCGTTCGTCACGTTTGCTCGGAGCGGTTGCCGGTAACGACTGGAAAGCTAGTGCCGAGAGCTACTCTGTTCGGCGACGATGCGGTTTCCGGAAGAAGTGTCGAACCACTGCGGCGCAGACGATTCCTTGAGCAGGCCCGCCAGCGCACCGTAAAATTCTCCGGCCCTCGCGAACACGTCCTTGTGCCTGGCTCTTGGGATCACCGTGCGCCTGAAATTCGGCAACACCTGGCGGCATTGTGGTGTGAGGCCCACACGGAACACCTCGTCCCTCTCACCTATCACTTGCAGGACCGGCACATCGACCCGCATTTGCTCTGGGACATACACGTCCGTGCCATCCAGCGTGGAATCGAGTTCCTTCAAATAGGAGCTGCGACGCGAGGCGGACGTCTGTGTGAGAGACCTGACGTAAAGACGCCACAGGGCTGGCCGGGTGGGATGCTCGTACGCGTCATCGAAGTCCGTGTACTCGGGCTGCGATCGTCCAACCATGATGCGAACGAGAAGATGGAGCAGCGATCTTCGAATCGCCTGCTTGACCCGGAGTTGTCCGACGCTCAGCGCTTTCTTGAGTATGGGCGATGCCGCCACCAACACGACGCGCTCGACCCGAGGATCAATCGTGGCCAGGATGAGGGCGACGATGCCGCCGTCGGATAGACCGATGGCCGTAAAGCCGTCATCCACCTCCATGATGTCGAGCAGGACTTTGAGGTCCTCCGCGTGCTCTCTCGCGGAGAATTTCGTAGTGAGGGGCGAGCTCGCGCCGCAGCCACGGCGGTCCGGGAGAATCACTCTGTCGAAGAGCCCCTGGGCCATCAGCCATCGGGAGGGCCGCTCCACGGTCGTGTGGTTGGCGCCGGCGCCGTTGTGAACGAACACAGCGGTGCTGCAAGGGGCAGATCGACGGGAAAGCACTCGAGCGTGGAGAATCCCGGCGCGGCCTATGATGTAATCACGGTCGCTCGCGCGAATCTGGGACTCGACGAACCTGGGTAACATGAACGCCTCTTCAACCGCGGACCTTCTCCTCACCCACCACCAGACGGCCCCAGTCTAAAA
>JBDHFY010000093.1:0-13247 GCA_039590195.1 Gemmatimonadota bacterium
GTGGGAACCCGGCTCCAACGTCTGGACGGTGCCTCGGACGGGCGTGCCGTCGATGCGCACGCTGGCCTGCCTCGGGAGACCGGTCAGCACCAAGGTCCCTTCAGGTGGGGTCTCCGGCTCCGCTGGAGTCGGTGGTGGGGGTTCGGTCTGGATCTGGGAATCCGCCGCAACCTCCGTCATTTGGGAGTCGCTTGGTTGGTCTGTGGCTGGCCCGGCGGCCGCCGCGACATCGGCCACAATTTCCCCCCGATCGGGCACGTCGGGATTGGCTATCAGTCCGTCGTCGCTCCCGGCGAAGACGAGGTAGCCTCCCCCTCCGACGCTTCCCAAAACCAAGAAGGCGAGGGCACCCACTAGCACCTTGGATCTCTTTTTCTTGGGCGCGGTCGCCGGGAGGGCACTCGGCATGGGGGTCGTCGGCGTCGCCGGTCCGGCGACCGACCAGGCGTCCGGCCGCGCGACGGTCTCCGCAGTCGCTGCATCGGAGAGGTCGGCAGCGGGTCCCACGGCCTGTTCGCTCTTCAAGGCGGCTATCAACTCTTCGGCGGTTTGAAAGCGGTCGGCCGGCTCCTTTTCCATCATCTTCTGGATGATCTGAAAAAGGGCCTTTTGCGCCCCTGTATCGAGTTCCGGTGTCGGCAGGTCGTTAGCGATGTGCATCAAACCCACGGCAAAAGAGTCTTCTCCGTCGAACGGAACTGTTCCGACCAGACATTGAAATGCTACGACGCCGAGCGAATAGATGTCACTGCGACCGTCGATCGGCTGTGCGCGAGCCTGCTCGGGACTCATGTAGTACGGAGTGCCGATGGCCTTTCCGGTCCCGGTGAGTCGCGTGCCCGAGGCCGCTTTGGCAATGCCGAAGTCGGTGACCACCGCCTGAGCAGCCTCGTTGAACATGATATTGTCAGGCTTCACGTCGCGGTGGACGATGCCGTGTTGGCTGGCGTACCCGAGGGCGCCCGCGCATTCGATGAGAAGCTTGCGAATTTCCTTAGGTGTCAGCCTGCCGCGCTCTTCAATGACATCGGCGAGCGACTGCTGCCGAAGAAACTTCATCACGAAGTAGATGATGTCGCCGTCTCTCCCGACGCGGGCGACTTTCCCGACTCGGTAGATGGGAACGATGTTGGGATGCTCGAGCTTGGCGGCCGTTCGCGCTTCGCGCTCGAAGCGTTCGACGAATTCCTCGTCGTGTGCCAGCGAAAAAGGGAGAACCTTGACGGCGACGTTACGGTCGAGTGCCTTCTCCCGGGCCTGGTAGACGATCGCCATCCCGCCGCGGCCAAGCTCCTCCTCGATCTCATATTCGTCCTTCAAGGCGTCCCTTATTTCTTCGAGATCGGTAGGTTGCTCCGGCCGGCGGGTGGAGATCTGGGCAGTGGCGGCGAGATCCTGACCGCATTCGGGGCAGAAGTTGGTTGCGTTCGGGACCGAGGCGCCACACTGCCAGCAGAACATGTTGCTCCAGGATAAGATGTGAACCTTGCAATTGGCGCGAGGCGGTGTCAAGCGCCCCAGGCGCTCCCCGTTTCCCCCTTCGTCGTTCCCCGCTGCTTGTCGGGCCCGAATCAGAATCGTGCGCGTTGACAGTCTTCCGATCCGTGATCGTCTCGTCCCGCACCGATATTATTACGCAGGATTCGTGCACGACGCGGTGTCGGGACTCACGGTGGGCGACGGGCGCGCCACTGGTCTACCCTCAGGTCCCGTCCTCTCGGAAGAGGCCGCGAAGCCACGTCTTTGGCTTGGACCACCACGTCCGCATGCTCGTGCGCAGCGCCCTGGCGTAGGCCTCGGCCGAAGGGTAGCGGTCGTCCGGATTTCTTGCGGCCCCACGGGCCAGCACCTCGATCACGGCGTCGGGGACGTCGTCCCGAATGTGACGGATATCCGGAAGGTCACCCAGGGCCTGACGGGCGAGAATCGACTCGACGGTTCCGCCGCCAAACGGAGTCACGCCCGTGAGCGCGAAGAATGCCACGACCGACAACGAGTAGAGGTCGGCTCGGTGGTCTACCGGCTCGCCCAGCAATTGTTCGGGGGCGGCATACGCCGGCGTGCCGGAATGGGACGAGGCACCCCCGTATCGTTCCCCGTGGAGCGCCATCGCCAGACCTAGATCGGTGATCTGCAGGCTCCCGTCGGAACTGTCGATCAACAGGTTCTCGGGTTTGAGATCCCGGTGAACGATCCCGCGTTCATGTGCGTGGAGGAGCGCATCGAGCGCCTCGTCCAGGAGGAACATGAGGCGCACGAGTGGTAGTGGCCCTTCCTCCCGGACGACTGATGCGAGGTTGCCCCCCTGCACGTGTGCCATCGTGTACCAGATGAGGCCACCACGACTCCCGATATCGTAGATGCTCACGATGTTCGGGTGTTTCAGTCGGGCCGCCAGCTGCGCTTCCTTGCGAAAGCGTTCGACGATGGCGGGGTCCGTGGTGAGGTATGGATGCAACACCTTGAGAGCAACTTCACGCTCGAGGCGAAGATCTCTGACCCGGTACACACTCCCGAAACCTCCCGTGCCGAGCTCGTCGAGGAGCTCATATTCGTCCCCCAGCGCCCGCCGCAATCGCTTTTCCCAGGCCTCAGGGTCATCGCCGGGCCTTCCGCTCGCCAGTGCGCCCCCGACCGTATCGTACTCGTCCCAGTAGGTGGCCAGGTCGTCAGCCATCTCCGCCGCGTTGAGGTACCGGTCCATGGGGTCAGTTTTGAGAGCCCGCATGATGAGATGATCGAGCACCGCGGGGGTGTTCGGACGAATCTGCCGAGGAGCTGTGATCTCGTTCGGGTTGGTATCCGGCGGCTGCCCCGTGATGGCGAAGTAGAGCAGCGCCCCCACTGCGTAGACATCGCTGGCCAGTTGGCCGGCATGGCCGTGCCACGTCTCGGGCGCGAGGAACGGATCTGCCTGCGGGTCGTGTTCCGCTTCGGCAAATTCGAGGCAGCGGTTGGCGAAGCGAAGGTCAGTGATGATCGCGCGGCCGAATCGGTCGATCATCGTGGTGGCGGGAGTGATGCGCCGCAAGACAATGTGCCTCGAGTGGGCGTACTCGACGGCGCTCAACAGGTCCCGGGCAAGGTGCAGCACGGACGGGATAGGCCGGGGCCCCCGCGCGACGGCCTCACGCAGACTCTCCCCCACGACCCACTTCACGATGCGGAACACCCAGTCGCCCTCCCGGCCGGCCGTGTAGACCGGTCGGATCGAGGGGTGGTCGAGCAGGGCGAGCAACTCCATCTCCCGCTCGAACCACCCGCGGCTCTTCGTCTCCGGGTCGAGGTGGACCCGCAATGCCACCCGCCGCTTGAGGAACACGTCGACGGCGACGAACAGCGCACGAGTCGGGGAGGCAGAGACGAGACGCTCCAATACGAGGCGATCCCTGAACGCCTGCTCCACTCGCTGGAACAGGCTGACCTCGTCTACTGCTGAGGCTTCGAGGGTTTGGCTCGTGGAATCGCTCACAGACTTCGAATCCTGGGTCTGATGGTGGGCGAAAGATAAACCGCTCGGGGTCAATTGTCCGTCGCGCGCGCGGGCGTCCCAGCGACGATCATGGGAATTCTCCCGACGCCGACCATCTTTTCCCGTTGGTGCTTCCGTGCGTTTCAGGTGCTCGGTACCTTCACTGTCATGCCGTTCTTGCGCCTCACAGATCTGCGCTCCGGAGACACGCGAGAGTTCGAGTCCGCCGAAATCCGGATTGGCCGGGACCCGAGCCTGGAGGTGGTGTGCTCGGGAGAGGGTGACGAGGTTGTTTCGGCCCTCCACTCTCGCCTGCTGTTCGAGGGCGGTGGGTGGTATCTCGAAGATGCTGGGAGCACCAACGGCACCTTCCTCGACCAGGCGCGCTTGGCCCCCGGGGAGAAGCAACCGTTGGGAGCCGGGAGCGTGATTCGACTCGGAACGTCCGGACCGCGTTTCAAGATCGAAGCCGCGGCATCGAGCCGGCTGGCCAGAACGGTGCCGGAACGGGACGCCATCGTTGAGCCCGATGCCCCGACGTCCCGAATGGGCGCAACGCCGGACTTCGTCGGAGCGCCGAACCAGGGGGCAGCTCCAGCCGCCCCGCGCCAGGAACCTCACGTTGTTCTCAGGGTGGTGGACGGGGTGGAGATGTTCACCGCGACCGGCGGCCGTACCAAAATCGGCCGTGGGAAGGAGTGCGATTTCCAGCTGTCCGGTGAGGGAGCGAGCTCCGTCTCCCGGGTCCACGCCGAGATCGTATTCAGACCGGACGGCAAGGCCGTGTTGCGGGATGCCAGAAGCCGAAACGGTACCATGGTCAACGGCAAGTTGCTCCGGGGCGAGCACGAAGTGGCCGAGGGAGACCACATTCGCCTCGGACCCAGCGGGCCTATCCTGATTGTAGACCGCGCGGCGCTTCCGTTTGCTGCGGAGCCATCGGCAGTACCGACCGATGCCAAGCGCCCGGTGGTCTCGCCCGAGCCAATCCCGCGACGCAGTTTCGGCGGCAAAGGCCGCACCATGTTCGTGCGTGAGGTCATCCACGATGCATCAAGCAAAAGCTCGGCACGATTGCGACGCGTCGTGTGGTCCCTGGTAACCCTCATGAGCGCTGCCGTGGCCGTTCTGTATTGGTACAGTGAGGCGCGAACGGTGGCTGCCCTCGAGCAACAGCGTCTGATCCTCGAAGCGCAGCAGGCGGTGGCCGACTCACTCAGGTCAGAGGCCTCGGCGGAGATCGACCGCCTGCGACAGGGGTTCGAAGAAGCCCGGGACAGTTCCGCCCCAGCCGCCGTTGTAGAGAGTCTGCGCGTGGCGCTCACTATCGCAGAAGAACGCACCGAAGATTTGGAGGCCATGCTACAGCGGGCCAGGGTGGAGATGAGTCGCAGCCTCAGGGCCGCCGACTCCATGCGCCAGTCTCGGGAGGCTGAGTTGGCGCGGCTTGAGGGGGAGCTGGGTGACGCCGCCGAGGGCCGGCAGTCGCAGCGTTTTCTCGACAGTCTGCGGCGTGCGGTTCGGGACGCCGAGCAACGACTGACGAACATCAATTCGCAGATGCGGGCCGTTGGAGGCGTCAACCTCGCCGCCGTCGCCCAGGCGAACCAGGCCGCGGTCGGCCTAGTCTCCACGTTTGTCGGCGACGACGTGTACGACGGCACGGGTTTCGTCATGAATGCGTCCGGGTATTTCGTGACGAACCGACACGTCATTCGGCCCGGGGGCCGGGCGCCGGATTCGGTGTTTGTCACCCTGGCCGACCAGCGGGCTATGCGGCGCGCCCAGGTCATCAGCGCGGCAGACACCCGGGGTCCCGATGCCGCCATTCTCCGGTTGCCGAGCTACACAGGGCCGTTCGTTCAGCAGGTGGACTGGACGGGCACGCGCGTGCGGCAGGGTGAACCCGCGGCACTCATCGGTTTCCCCGCCGGCCTGTCGGCGGCGCTCGACGAGACGCAGACCATTCGGACTTCGATGAGTGCCGGTATCTTCAGCAAGGTGACGTCTGAGATGATCCAGTACGACGGATTCACCGTCGGTGGATCGAGTGGCAGTCCGATCTTCAATGCCGCGGGCGAAGTCGTTGCCATCCATCGCGCTGGTCTTCGGGAAGCAGCGGGGCTTGGCTTTGCCGTTCCCATGCCTCTCCTGATCCCGCTGCTGCCGCCCCGGGTTCGCGCGGAAATGGGCATTCGCTGATCGGGTCCATGGTCGGGGACTGGACGGAATGTGCACACTTGTGCGAGCCTGTCAGGACAAGCCGGCGAGCCGATGATTGAACCACCTTCCTATGTCCTATCTCGGATGCTCTTCTTCCTGAGCAGGGCTGGCCGCTGGCCGCTAACCGCGGGGGTTGTGTGGCGCGGCGAGGCAACTCAGCCTCGACACCATTGACCACCGTATTCATCGTTCCTCACACGCACTGGGACCGGGAGTGGTACGAGCCGGCGCCCCGATTCAAACAGCGGCTCGTTCCCGTCGTCGACCAACTTCTTGGGGCTCTCGAATCCAACCCCGCCCTGCGCTGTTTTCTGTTAGATGGCCAGCTTGCGATTGTGGAAGATTATCTGGCGGCGCGACCGGATCAGCGGGAGCGCATCGCTGCGCTAGCCGAGGCCGGCCGGTTGCTGTTGGGACCGTGGTATGTGTTGGCCGACGAACTGCTGTCTTCCGATGAAGTGTTGGTGCGGAACCTTCTCATCGGGCGGACAACGGGATTGGGGCTGGGTGGATGGATGCGGCTTGGGTACAGCCCGGACGCCTTCGGACACCCGGCGGCGCTTCCCACGATCCTCAACGGCTTCGGCATCAACCGCGCCATCGTCTGGCGAGGATACGGCGGGGAACCCGGGCAGGAGAAAGACCTGCTGCACTGGGTTGGCCCGGACTCCTCCCGAGTGCTAACGCACCACCTCCCGCCGGCCGGCTACGAGTTCGGGGCGGAGCTTCCAGCCGAGCCGTCGCAACTCGCAGCACGGTGGCGGGCGTTGTGCCGAGAGATGGCAGAACGAGCATCGGGTCCGGCATTCTTGCTTCTCAATGGAGCCGATCACCACGCCCTTCAGGACGACCTTACCGATATCGTAGGGCGTCTCCAAGACCTCGATCCCGCTTACGATTTCCGCATCGCCTCGCCAGTCGAGTATTTCGATGCTCTGCCGTCCGATGTCGAGGCGCACACAGTGCTCGGCGAGCTTCGCTTCTCGTACCGGTACACGTGGACGCTTCAGGGGGTTCACGCCACGAGGTCCCGTCTCAAGGGAGCCATCGCCGAAGGGGAACGGTTGCTTGCCCGCTGGGCCGAGCCGCAAGGCGCACTGGCGCGCCACGCCGGTGCGTTTGACCGACGGCCCCTCTTGGCGGCGTCGTGGCGGCGGCACCTCCTGAGTTGCGCCCACGATTCCTTTGGTGGATGCTCAACCGATGAAGTGGCTCGGGACGTGGCGCACCGCGCGGCAGGCACCGCCATCGAAGCCCGGGCGCTGTTTGTCGATGCGGTCTCGGATCGAGTTGGGCAGAGCCGCCACCGCGCCCGACGCCACCCGGAACAGTGGCAGCCGGCATTGGTGATCGTGAATCCCTCCCCGTCGCTGCGTTCGGGGATCGTGGAAGCGACCGTGGCGTTCTTCGATCGTCACATCACGGTCGGTCGGCCCGGGCCGGCACGGTCCGAGACGCCACGGCGATCTGCACCGAGGCCCGTCCTCGTGCGAGCCGATGGCCGCAGCGTGCCGCTGCAAGTGCTCGAGCGCTACACGGGTTATGACCGTCTCGACAGCGACCGCGATTACCCGGACCAGGATCTTGTCAATGCGGTTCGGGTTGCCGTCGCGGTCCGCGAAGTGCCGTCACTGGGTTTGGTCGGGTTGTCGGTGAGTGACGGGGACGCCCTGCCGACACCTAACGAGCGCGTCGGCGCGAGTGGAGGCGTATTGGAGTCGGTGTGGTGTCGGGTCACCGAAGACGAGAATGATGGCTTTCGTATTAGCGATCCAACCGGTCACGCGATCCTCCTCGCCGTCGCCGGCATCGTCAGTGAGCGTGACGACGGAGACGCCTACACCTTCCAGCCCGTCGCGAGCAGCCCACCGCAAAAGGCGCGGTGGAAGCCTTCGCGCACAGTCTGGGACGGGCCGCTGGTGGCAGCCGTTGCCCGGGAATTTTTCATCGACGGCCGGTTGGCCGGAACCGTGTATGCAAGGCTGGACGCGGGGTCGCGACTCGTGCGATTCGTGGTTGAGGGCACCAACATCGCGGGGAACCACCGGGTCCGGGTTACGTTTGACGCGCCAGCCGGCCACCGCGGGGAAACGGTCGCCGACATGCAGTACGGCTCGGTGACCAGGCGCCGCGAGTCGCGCGATGTGAGCAATTATCCGTTGGAGTGGCCGGTGTCGACGGCGCCGATGCACCGATATGTGTCCGTGCCGACCGGCGATGGCGGCGGGCTGACGGTTTTTGGCCGGGGCCTGTTCGAGTACGAACTCACACCGGGCGACGAGCTTGCGGTCACGCTGCTGCGCGCAACCTCGGAACTCTCCAAAGACGATCTGAAGGCTCGCCCCGGGCATGTCGCGTGGCCGAGTGGCATCCCGGAAGCCAGGGAGTTGGGTCCGTTTCGCGCGGAACTCGCTGTTGCCGCCGTGGCGGCGCGCGAAGACGACGGGCCGGCCGTGTGGTCGCGTCTCGAGGACCTTGCCGAGGAATTCCACGCACCCCTGGCCGGCCTGATGGTCCGTCAGGCAGTCGATTTGCCGCCATCCGTCACGGGGCCGATGCTCGTCGGAGATGGGCTGGCCTTCAAAAGCCTCAAGCCCGCCGAGAACGACGACGCGATCGTTCTTCGGTGCGTCAACCTCACCCGACGGCGCGCCCGCGGAATGTGGCGGTGGCCCTCCCCGATGAGGCGGGCCGTGCAGGCATGTCTGGATGAAACCCCGATCGAAGCACTCGAGCTTACCGAGGGTGGGACCGAATGTTTCTTCGAGGCCGGTCCGAGGGAGGTGGTGACCGTCCTGTTCTGGCCCTAGCGAGTCGTGGGATCGAGTGCGTCGCGCACGCCGTCACCGAACACATTCGACGCCACCACCGCCACCACGATGGCGATGCCCGGCAGCACGGCAATCCATGGAGCATTGACCAGCGCATCGCGACCCCCGGCGATCATGTTGCCCCACGACGGCGCAGGTGGTGGAACGCCGAGTCCGAGGAAGGCGAGTCCGGACTCGAGGGTGATGGCGTTTCCTACGGCAAGTGCGGCTGCTACGATGACCGGTGTCAGGGCGTTGGGAAGGACGTGGCGGAAGAGCAGTCGGCCGGGCGGGGCTCCCGTCGCTCGTGCGGCATCGACGTACGGTTGCGCGAGCAATCCCTTGACCTCGGCCCTGGCGAGACGGGCGATGCTCATCCAGCCTGTGAATCCGATCACCATGACGACGAGGAAGAGGCTCGGTTCGAAGAGGGCGACCAATGCCAGCAGCAGCACGAGCCGTGGCATGGCCAGCATGGCGTCCGTAAGGGCCATGAGCGCGCGTTCCGCAACGCCGCCCGCCATGGCCGCCGTGACGCCTACGGCGCAACCCATTACCACGGATACGGCGACCGAAAGGAATCCGACCGTCATCGAGATTCGCGTGCCGTGCATCAGCCGAGTGAGGAGGTCACGCCCAAAGTGGTCAGTGCCGAGTAGGTGGAACACACCGTCGGGTCCCGCGGTGAACGGCGGAAGAAACCGCGTTCGCAAGATATCATGTTGGACGTAGGGGTCCGTGGGGGCGATCCACGGCGCAAGCGCCGCGACGAGGGCGAGCATCACCAGCACGGCGACGGCTCCCGCCGCCCACCGGTCACGCAGCAGCGCTCTGAGAGTCGTCATCGTTCCTCCCGGCGGAGGCGCGGATCGGCGACCGCGTACAGAAGGTCGGCCAGGAGATTCCCCGTCACCACGAGCGTGGCGAAGATGGCGGTGGTGGCCATGACAACCGGATAATCGCGGGAGGCGACAGCCGAGACGATCTCCCGCCCCATGCCCGGCCAGGAGAAGATGAACTCGACGAACACCGTTCCGGAGAAGAGGGCGGGGAGCGACAAACCTAGCAGCGTAATGATCGGAAGAAGAGCGTTACGAAGGATGTACCGCCCCTCGATGACCGCGTGCGCAAGTCCCCGTGCTCGAGCCGCGCGCACATATTCGAGCCCACGGACTTCGAGGACTGCCCCTCGGACGAACCGCGCGGTACCGGCAACGCCGATAGCTGCCAGGGTCACCATGGGAAGGGCGAGATGCCGCAGGCGATCCACCGCTCGGCCCCACGGCGAGAGAAAATCCGCGTCGAGCGATGCGACTCCGAGAGCGGGGAATTGCAGCCAGCCGGGCCAACCGTACCGAGCAGCTGCATAGGTGAACGTGAGCACCAGCATGACGGCGAGCCAGTAGGCGGGCATGCCATAGACGATCAGGCTCGTCACCGTTACTGTCGTGTCCCACGTCGTACGGCGCCGCGCAGCCTGAAACGCGCCGACGAGCGTCCCACCCAGGTAAGTGAGGACGAGTGAGGCGCCGGAGAGCAGAATCGTGTGCGGAAGAGCGTCGAGGATGATCCGGGCCACGGGCCGTTGCTGTGCCAGGCTCACGCCCCAATCTCCTCGGGCAAAGTTGGCCAGCCATGCAGCGTATCGGATGGGGAGCGCCCGGTCGAGTCCAAGGGCCCGCCGTGCGACGGCAAGCTCCGCATCACCGGCGCCTGGGGCCACCCAGAGGCGCACGGGATCCCCCGGCGCCAGATTGATCAAGATGAACGTGGCGGTGACAACCGCGAAGACCAGAGCGACACCGAAGGTCGCTCTCGTCAGGACTCGTCGGAACATGGGTAACGTCTTTTCGATTCAGGACCCGATGTCAAGTGCTAAGGCCCGACGCGCATCACGTTATTGGCTGCTGCTACTGCTGCTGGGCGGGTGCGTCGCCAAGCCTCCGGTGCAGGGGAGGACCGTCTTCCTCGCCTCTGGTGCCGATCTCCAATCCATCAATCCGTTGGTCGCGGTCCATCCACTCGCCAGGCAAGTCCAGGCTCACGTGCTCTTTCTCACCTTGGCATCGTACGACAGCGCGTTCCGCCCGGTGCCACGTCTCGCGAGCTGGGAGTGGGACGCGGAGCGAACGGGCCTCACCTTTCGCGTGCGCCGGGGCGTCCGGTGGCACGACGGCACGCCCACCACTGCCGATGATGTCGTGTGGACTCTCGACATGGCTCGCCGCCGGGAGGTGGCCTTTCCCAGGGCACGTGATCTGAGCACCGTGTCGGCAGTCGAACGACGCGACTCGTTTACCGTGCACGTGAGCTTCTCCCGCCCGCAGCCGAGATTCCCGGACGTGTTGACCGATCTCGCCATCCTGCCCCACCACCGCTTCGCGGGTCTGTCACCCGGGGAGATCCGCTCCGCCCCCTTCAACTTACACCCCGTGGGCAATGGACCGTTCGAGTTCATTGAATACCGTCCCAACCAACGGTGGGTGTTCCGTCGCTTCGAGGCCTTTCCGAAAGAGTTGCACCCACCCCGCATCGATCGCTTCGTGGTGGTGGTCGTTGACGAAGCGGCTACGAAGCTGGCCGCGCTGACATCAGGGGAGCTGGACTTCGCTGGCGTCAATCCGGCCCATGCCTCGTTTGTGCGGGCGGACCCGCGCCTGGACGTCATGGATTATCCGGTGCAGTTCGCCTACGCGTTGGTGTGGAATCTACGGCGAGAGCCCTTCAATGACGTGCGGTTGCGACGAGCCCTCACCGTGGGGCTCGACCGCGAGTTGATGGTGCGGGCGTATCTCTACGGTTTCGGGACCGCTGCAGAGGGCCCCGTATCGCCCGATCATCCATGGTTTGAGCCACCGGACCCGGTGGCATACGACTCGGAGGCGGCCGCACGGACCTTGGACGAGTTGGGATGGCGAAGGGGAGACGACGGGATCCGCGAGCGCGGAGGGCAGCGACTCGAGTTCGGGCTTCTCACGGTCGGTACGGCAGACAACGCCCTCGAGCAAATGATTCAAGCTCAGCTGCGTGACCTGGGAGTCATGGTGCACATCCGGCAACACGAGCTCGTCACGTTCCTCGCCGTTGCGCAGGGCCCGGGTCGCGACTTTGACGCCCTCGTCACCGGGATTCCCGGCAACCTATCGCTCGGCCATGTGGCGGCTATGTTCGACGGGGAGAGTCCGGGTCCCCTCGCTTACCCGGGCTATGCGAGTGCAGCTTTCGACGCCGCCATCCGCCGAACGCGTGAAGCGGCGACCGAGGCGGATCTTGCTGCTGCGTGGCACGAGGCGCAACGCGTCCTGGCGCGGGATCTGCCCACCACGTGGCTGTACCACGCGCGGGGGGTGCAGGGTGTGAGCCGCCGGGTTCGTGGAGTGCGACTCGATCTTCGCGGCGAGCTTGCCGGGCTCGCCGATTGGTGGATCGCGGAGGAGGAGAGCAATCGTTGAACATCGAAACACGGGCGCCGGTGCGCATCGACTTCGCGGGAGGGTGGTCTGATGTACCCAGCTTCGCTGACACTCGCGGAGGAGAGGTGGCGAACGCGGCGATCTCTCTTTTCACCCGCGTTCGATGCCGCACCGGAGGCGGGACTATTTCTCTGCGCGCGGACGACATCGGCGAGGCTGTAACGGTGCCGGCCGGGACAGCCTTGACGTACGACGGACAACTCGACCTGCACAAGGCGGCCCTGACGATGCTGCCGGTGACCGGCGGCGTGGACCTTTTGAGCAGCTCCGCGGTACCGGCCGGCTCGGGTCTCGGAGCGTCCGGATCCCTTGGTGTCTCTCTGCTCGCTACGCTTGCGTGTTGCCGGGGCGAGGCGATGGACGCTGCAGAGATTGCCGAGATGGCTTTTCTCCTCGAAACCGCGGAGCTCGGGCTCGATGGCGGACGCCAGGACCAATATGCCGCCGCGCTCGGCGGATTCCTGGGTCTCACCTTCGGCGGCGGCGCAGGCGTGCACGCCAGACAACTCCGGGTATCCCGAGAAGCGGCGAACGACCTCGAAGAGCACATGTTGATCGTGTACACAGGACAGTCCCACTTTTCGCCCGAAACGCATCGGCGCGTCTGGCGGGCCTATCACGATGGCGATCGTGAAGTGGCGGAAGCGATCGCCACGATCCGCGATCTCGTCGCATCTGCCTGCATGGCTCTCGAATCGGGAGACTGGCGCGGTCTCGCCGCCGTGATCGACGAAAACTGGACTCAGCAGCAACGTCTCGATGACACGATTCGAACGGAAACCATGGCACAGCTCGAGCGTGCGGTGCGCGGCGCAGGCGCCTGGGGACTCAAGGCGACCGGGGCGGGCGCGGGGGGGTGCATGTTGGTGTTGTTTCCTTCGGAGCGGCGACTAGTGGTCGAAGAGGCTGTGACGGCCGGAGGTGGTCGCGTGCTTCAATGGAGCTTCGAGTTCGAGGGCGTGCAGAGTCGACGGACCGACGACGATGCCGGTAACGTCGGAGACTGAGCTCGCCGCTCGGCGCGCCGATCTCTCATCGCACGCGGAGCTTCAGGCGTTAGGGAGCCGACTGGTTGGGCTGCTGAGTCCGATCATCGAGCGTCCTATCTTCATTCCCGAGCAGAAGGCGCTTCTCTCCCAGGACGGCGGTGTTTGCCCAGGCGACGGCTCCCGTCTCTCGTTCGATCCGTTGAGTCCCGAACAGCATACCTGTGCCCAGTGCGGTCGCACCTACGAAGGCGAGCGGCACCACCGGGCGTGGATCTGGCGT
>JBDHFY010000094.1:0-13134 GCA_039590195.1 Gemmatimonadota bacterium
CGTCGAGGTGAGCGCAGGAGGCGGTCACACCTGCGCACTCACAGCCGCCGGCGAGGCCTACTGTTGGGGCTACAACGGTAATGGGCAGCTCGGCGACGGGACGAACACCAGTTCTTCGGTCCCTGTTGCGGTCTCCAGTACGCAGACATTCGAATCGATCAGTGCAGGCCCGTCTCACACATGCGCCCGCACGGGCGGAGGGGGTGCCTACTGTTGGGGCTACAACGGTAATGGGCAGCTCGGCGACGGGACGTCCACGAACCGCAACGTACCGGTGCTGGTAGACGGAGGGCACAACTTTGCCTGGGTGTCGGCAGGCGGCGATCACACCTGTGGCGTCCTCACGAACGGCGATGCCCGCTGCTGGGGTGCAAACTGGGGTGGCCAGCTGGGCGACCTAACGTTCACGGAAAGCAACGTGCCGGTGCTGGTAGCCGGAGCGCACGACTTTACCTCGGTGTCGGCAGCCTCTTCTCACACATGTGGCGTGCTTGCCACCAGTGACCCTGGCGACGCCTACTGCTGGGGCGTCAACTACAGCGGCCAGCTGGGTGACGGAACAACCACGCACAGCAACGTACCGGTGCTGGTGCTCGGAGGGATCGACTTTGTGTCGGTAAGCACGGGTAGCGATCATTCCTGCGGCACCAGCATCGCCAACATAGGGTACTGTTGGGGTGCTAACTGGAACGGCCAGCTGGGTAATGGGACCTCCGGGAACCAGGAAGACGAGCCCGATCAAGTTTCCGGCGGGCTCTCGCTCACCAGTATCGTGGTCGGCAGCGGTCACACCTGTGGCATTACATCGGCTGACGAGGTGTATTGCTGGGGCGGCAACTGGGATGGCCAACTGGGAGACGGAACGACATCCGGCATCAACGAGCCTGTGCAGATTGTGCATTAAGGCGTGGCCTTCCATCCATGTCTCTCGAAAGAGGGCGGCTCCGAGTCGGGCCGCCTTTTTTTCGCGCGGTGGGATCAGCTTGCAGCGTTTCGTGTAAATGGCGCAGCGTGGCGCCGCTCTGGCCCGGTCACAGCGACTCGTGAGGTCTCTCGAGCTGGCGGCGGGGCCGGAGTTGACCCTAGTGCTTTCCGATCCGCAGCACACCCGCCTTGAGGAGACGCTGTGCCTCCATCTGCATCGACTTGCAGATATCCCTATCGTCCAGGCCCATCAGCTGGGCTTCGCCGAGGTGCTCGAGTAATAGCACCTTGACGCTGTCGCTTTTGGGTGACGGGCTCCTCTGATAGACCGCCCAAGCGTTGCGGCAGGCCTGTTCGACTTCCCCCTGAGCCTCCTCGATCGCCTTCTCAGCAGCACTGTCATCCCCCAGGAGCTGCGCGTTGGCCGCGTGACCCACGGCAGCCTCGGCACGCTGATGGTGCACGTCGATGTTTTGCCGGCGCACGTAGTCGAAGAAAGCCTTCTTGCAGCTCTCATAATGGAGCTTGGCGTTTTGGTACAGCTTTAACGAAGTGCTATCGTAGAGCCTGTCACTATCGAAGAGCGCGTCGGGATCCGGAGAGTCGCTCACTGGCGGAGCCGTGTGGACGATCTTCGCCCATCCCAGGATCTTCCCGAGGTAGATCCGCCGCTCGCGCTGCTTTGGGGGCCGCTGGGCTGGTCGCGGAGGAGCCTGAGGAATGCGAAAACCGCGGGGGGATCCCACGGGGCGTCGCGGCAGCGGCGCTGCCCGGCGCTTGGCCTCCACACGCGCTCTGACACGCCGCCGGTCCTTTATGGCATTGTCGTACCGCCGAATGGCGTTTGCGTATTCCCGATAGAGCTGCTGATATTTGACATCTGTCATGGTCCCACCGTCACGTCACTGGGAAGGGGAACGTTCCTGGAAGATGGGGACGGGGCGAGGGGACTTCCGAGGGTTCACAAACAGCTCGGGCCGGCGGTAACTCGCTTCCCTCGTCTCGGTTCGGTAGTGCAATTATCGCGAACATAGTTGGCCGGTGAACGCGGGGCAATATTGCCGATGCTCACTCGGTGGCTGCGAGACGGGTCGCATGGTTGCCAGGCATCGTCTCTTGAGGGGGGCCTGGCGTTCAGCCGCCGCACCCGGCCTCCTCCCCTTCGCCACCCTGCCGTCGACCATACACTTGGGCCATCTCTCCTTCTCCGTGGCCGGACGAAAGCGGAAGGTTAGGCACCGATCTTTCCGGTGTGGCGAAAAGTGCCGGCTCCAAGGCGGAGCTGCTGGAGGCGGTTAGGGACGCCGCGCTGGGCGAGTACGAAGTCCTTGGGCGAAATGAGCCGGGCTGAGGGCGGTGGAGTGGTGTACTTCGCGTGGGAAATCGCCAGTGGCAAGGTAGGGTGAGCCGGCATCCCCCGTCACGCGCGGGCTGGTCTGGACGGATGAGTCTCCTTCCATCCGACGTCACCTCACGTTCTCTCGGATTGTCCGAGCGGTGAATGTCCGGGCTTCACAGCGCTGCCAGGTGCTGAACGACCGATGAGCACTCCGCGAGGGGATGACGCTTCGTCCCTAATCACCGTTGCTACGTGCGCCGAGTGCGGTGCCGATATCGCCTTGGGCGACCGGTTCTGCGTGGGGTGTGGCACGCCGGTACCGGATGCGGCGGAGGCCGAGCTTCTGACCGATCTGCGGGAGGTCACCCTGGGCGAGTACGAGATCGCGGGGCGGCTCGGTCGCGGGGGGATGGGGGTGGTGTATCTCGCCCACGAGATCGCGCTCGACCGCAAGGTGGCGATCAAGGTGTTGCCACCGTCGTTGGTACGGGGTACAGCGATTGTGGAGAGGTTTCGGCGGCTCGCCCGGGTGGTTGCAGGACATGGCGCGCGGGTCGCCACCATCTTCCGACACAAAGAGCTGGGGCGGCCGGCGGCCTGCCCCTTCTGCCCCTTCTGCCCCTTCTGCCCCCCACCTACCCGCCTAGTCCTCCAGCGTGAAGCCCACCTTCACCGTGACCTGCCAGCACCCAACTTTGCCATTCTCCACCGTGCCTCTGGTTTCGGCGATTTCGAACCACCGCATGTTGCGAACGGTCTGCGAGGCCTTTGCCAGGGCGTTGCCGACGGCATCCTCAATACTCGTTTCGGACGAGCCGACCAATTCGACCTTCTTGTAGGTATGATCACTCATGGTTCTCTGCCTCTTGTTTGGTCAACGGAGTGGAGCACAGTCGGTTACACCCCCTACTCGAGTGAGAATTCCTCCACGCGGAGCTGCTGATGTCCGCGCCATACCGCCACGCGATATGATACGATAGGGAGATAGCGGGTTGGCAGCACCTCGACAATCAACCCTTCCGGAGACACCAGGTCGTCATACACCTGCGGTTCTCCACGTTCACCGTCTTGATCGGTTCGAGCGGTGTGCCGTTCAACTCGGCGGTCAAAGTCCGCAGCATTGCGTCGTCGACCAGGAAACGGTCGGTCCCGTCGGGCAAGTGGTAACGCCTGCCACCCAGCGGTCGCGCTTCGTTCTCTATACCGATCGTCGATGCCAACCGGCAGAAAAACAGACCCCCGGCAGCGAGCACTCGCCACATTTCCTTCAACATCCGGTGGAAATGATCCTCGTCGTCCGCGAAGTGAAGCACCGCGCTACTGATGACCATGTCGAAACTCGCATCGTCAAACGACAGACGATCGATGCATTCCATGCGAAAGTTCTCGGCCGGAAGACTCGGCGCTAGGGTTGTAGCCATTTCGCGGAGATGCTGCACGGCAGATTCGGAGGCATCCACGGCGAACACCTCGAAGCCGGCGCGCAACAGATACACCAGGTTGCGGCCGTCTCCCGCCCCGGCGTCGAGAATGCGCATGCCCGGCGTTACGCGGCCCTTGAGAAGTTGATCGAACAGATACACGTCGATGTCGCCGAACCAGTTTGGGAGGTCGGGGGGTGGGGGTGGGTAGGGATTCGTCTTTTCTGAGGTCACGGAGTCAGTAGCCTCCTTCCAGATTACAAGATAGCCTGCGTACTGCGACGGCAGCCCTGACTGCCCCCCCCCCCCCGCCCTACGGCGGCCCACCGCCACGACCCCCCACCCAACGGCAGAAAACGGCAGAGACTCCAGGCATCCATCCGTCTCGCAGTTAAATGACACTTTGAGCAATCGTTCGGTTATGCACATCTCCAACGAGGTCTCCATTGTCCTTCGGTGGATGCGCATCGTCGACTTCCAGTGTGGCAACTGGCGTCTCGGCTCGTCGATGAGGTCTACCGCCTCACGGAGGCATTGCCACCCTGCGAGCGATTCGTGGCAACGCCCCAAGTGCGGCGTGCCGCGTGGTCGGTGCTCAATAACATCGCGGAAGGGAATGCGAAACTTGGGAGGCGGGAGATGCGACGGTTCTTCGACATCGCCCTTGGAAGTTTGGCCGAAGTCGACTCGATGGTGGCCAAACTTGCCGGGCTCTATCGGCTCGACAGCAACACGGTCCAGACCGTCATGGAGCTTCGCCGCGAGGTGAATGCTGGATTGTTTGCCTTGCTCCGCTCTCGCGGCAGATAGGTCCCTCCGCTCTGCCGTCCCTGCCGTGGGGTAGGGTCGTGGAGGGTGGGGCTGCCGTAGAGTGGACGTGGGGGTGGCAGGCACCTGCCCCCTGCTCCTCCTTCCCTCCTGCCCCCTCTGCCGCACCTGCCCCACCTGCCCCACCTGCCCCACCTGCCCCACCTGCCGCTCCTGACCCACCTGTCCCCTCCGCAGCTCGGGGCCCCGAACTCATATCTTAAGTCGTTATAAGACAAATAGTTATGTCTCTCATCTGCGATGTCTTTTCCCTTCTTCATTGGGTATATTCAATTGTTGGTGTAGCAGGGCCCCAGGGCCCTTTTTTTCGGGTTACTAGAGCAGGACGGTCCATGACGGCTCCCAACCAGCGCGAACGTATTCTCCCCCGCCTCATCGAAACCGAAATGCAGGAATCGTTCATCGACTACTCGATGAGCGTCATCGTCTCCCGGGCGCTTCCGGACGTTCGCGACGGGCTGAAGCCCGTTCATCGGCGCATTCTCTACGCCATGAACGAGCTTGGGCTTGTCCCCGGGCGCCCGCACAAGAAATCCGCGACGGTGGTGGGTGACGTGCTTGGTAAGTACCACCCGCATGGCGACTCGGCGGTCTACGATGCTCTCGTTCGCATGGTGCAGGAGTTCTCGCTGCGGTATCCGCTCATCGACGGGCAGGGGAATTTCGGATCCATCGATGGAGACAACGCCGCGGCGTACCGGTACACGGAGGCCCGCCTCACGCCGCTGGCCGTTCAGATGCTGGCGGACATCGACAAGAACACGGTCGAATTCGCACCCAACTTCGATGATCGCCTCGAGGAGCCGGTCGTTCTGCCTTCACGGCTTCCCAACCTTCTCGTCAACGGTTCGTCCGGGATCGCTGTGGGGATGGCCACCAACATCCCGCCCCATAATCTGGGCGAGGTTGCGGAGGGGCTTCGGTACCTGATCGACAATCCGGACTGCGAGGTCGGTGACCTCAGGCAGCTACTCAAAGGCCCCGATTTTCCGACGGGCGGGTACATCTATGGCAGCGGCGGTATCAAGCAGTGTTATGAGACGGGCCGCGGCCGCATCCTGGTACGCGCGCGCGCCGTGGTGGAAGGCAAGCTCACCGCCGCCGGCAAGGCGCGGATCGTCGTCACCGAGATACCGTTCCAGGTCAACAAGAGTCGTCTCGTCGAGCAGATTGCCGATGTCGTGCGGAGTAAGAAGGTCACGGACATCAGCGATCTTCGTGACGAGTCCGACCGGGACGGGATGAGGGTTGTGATCGAGCTTCGCCGCGGCGCGGCTCCCGCTGTGGTGCTGAATCAGCTTTTCAAGCACACCCAGATGCAGGTCACCTTCGGCGTTATCATGCTGGCGCTCGACGGTGGCGTGCCCCGGGTGATGGATCTCAAGGAGCTGCTGCAACACTTCATCGATCATCGCCACGAGGTGATCACCCGCCGGACCCAGTTCGACCTGGAAAACGCGAAGGCCCGGGAGCACATCCTCGAGGGGTTGAAGATCGCCGTCGACAACATCGACGAGGTGATCGAGATCATTCGGAAATCGAAGGATGCGCCGGCGGCGGACGTGGCGTTGCGCGCGCGGTTTGAGCTTTCCGAAAAGCAGAGCGAGGCCATCCTGAACATGCGCCTTGCTCGGCTGACGGCGCTCGAGATCGACAAGCTCGACGCGGAGCTCAAGGACGTGCGCCAGCTGATCAAGCAGCTGACCTCCATTATTGCGTCGAAGCCGAAACGAATGAAGATCTTGAAAGACGAGATGACGGAGCTCGTCGACAAGTTTGGGGATGACCGTCGCACCGAGATCATCGCCGACCAAGAGGACTTCACCGTGGAGGACCTGATCGCCGAGGAAGACATGGTGATCACGATCTCTCACACCGGCTACATCAAGCGCATCCCGGTTTCGACGTATCGGCGGCAGCGGCGGGGCGGGCGGGGTTTGAACGGAATGGGCACGAAGGACGACGACTGGGTCGAACATTTGTTCGTGGGGTCGACGCACGACTACGTCCTCATCTTCACCCAGATGGGGCAGCTCTATTGGCTCAAAGTGTACGACATCCCGCAGAGCGGGCGTGCATCCCGCGGGCGCCCCATCGTGAATCTGGTCGGTATCAGGCCCGACGAGCGGGTGACGGCGTTTGCCACGGTGCGCGCCTTCAGCGACTCCAAGTATCTCATGTTTGCCACGGCGAACGGGACGGTGAAGCGAACAGTCCTCTCGGCGTATGGGAACCCGCGGGCAACCGGCATCAATGCCATCAACATCGAGAAGGGCGACGAGTTGATCGATGCGCATGTCACGGATGGCTCCAATGACGTAGTCCTCGCCACCATGAGCGGCATGAGCATCCGGTTCGGCGAGAAGGACGTGCGCGAGATGGGCCGTGCCACGGCGGGCGTGCGCGGCGTGCAGCTCGTGGGAGATGACCGCGTGATCGGGATGGTCGTGATCCGGCGGGACGCCACCCTCCTCGTCGTCAGTGATAGGGGTCTGGGCAAGCGCTCCAAGATCAGTGACTACCGGGTTCAGAAACGCGGCGGCAGGGGCATCATCACGCTCAAGCGAACGTCCAAGACCGGCGATATCGTTGCCCTGAAAGAAGTGATTCCGGAAGACGAGCTCATGATGATCACCCGCCATGGTGTCATCATCCGCGTGCCCGTGGACGGAATCCGTATTAGCGGGCGCAACACGCAAGGCGTCAAAGTCATGAACCTCGATTCTGGTGACACCGTCGTCGACGTGACCCGGGTGGTCAATGAAATCCAGGCCCCGGAGGAATCGGCAACGGTGGTCTCGGAGGGTCGGGCCCAACGCGAGCTGGACGTGTGAGTTCGTCGTGATCGCCGGCCGTATCACGGCCGACGCCGCTCGGCTTGCGGGGGCACTCTGCATAACCTAGCTTCGGCACTCTTGAGTCCATCAACGAACGAATCGACTGTTGCCCGAAAGGTCTCCCTCGCCGACATCCGAGAGGCCCATTCGGGAATGGAGGGCGTAGCGGTGCGCACCCCGCTCGTCGAGGTGCGCCAACTCACCGAAACGGCCGGGGTGCCCGTCCATCTTAAGCTGGAGAGTCGGCAGCCCACCGGCGCATTCAAGCTCCGGGGCGCCTGGACGGCCGTCCGACGGCTTGCACCCGACCAGCGTCATCGTGGGGTCATCACCTACTCCAGTGGCAATCACGGCCAGGCCGTCGCGTTTGCGGCCCAGAAGGTGGGCATCCGCGCGGTCATCGTGATGCCGGAGACCGCACCCCCGGCCAAAGTCGACGGGGTGAAGAAGTGGTCGGGTGAGGTCGTGTTCGCGGGGACGACATCTGAGGATCGCTTCTCTAAGGCCATGGAGATCGTCGAGCAAGAAGGTCTCGCGGTGATCCCGCCGTTCGACCACCCGGATGTGATCGCCGGGCAGGGCACGGTGGGGCTCGAGATCGTGGAGGACCTCCCGGAGGTGACGGAGGTCGTTGTTCCGGTCGGAGGCGGTGGGCTGGCGGCCGGAGTCTCAACGGCGGTGGCGGCACTTCGGCCCCAGGCGCAGGTGACGGCGGTCGAGCCCGAGACCGCAGCGGCCTACGCCGCCGCGGTAGACGCCGGTAAGCCGGTCCGCCTCCAACGTTCCGTGAGCGTCGCCGACGGGTTGTTGCCACTGTCGGTCGGCACGCTCACCTTCTCCCATATGCGTGGTATCGCCCGGCCGGTAACGGTGACCGACACGAGCATCGTCGAGGCGACCCAATGGCTGCTCGCGGAGGCAACCCTGGAAGTCGAGCCCTCTGGTGCGGCCACCACGGCCGCGCTTCGCTCGGGTGTCGTACGTCCAGTGGGCCCCGTGGTTCTGGTCGTAAGTGGGGGAAACATCGACCCCAAAACCATACCATCCCTCTCGCCGGTGTCGTAGATGGAAACGCTGGTTGAGTCCCCCAAAGTCCTCATCGCGGACGACGACGAAGCGCTGCTTCACACGCTGTCCTGGATTCTCAAGGACAAGGGGTACGACGTTGTCTCGGTCGCAACCGGGGAAGGTCTGTTGGCGCGCCTGGACAATGAGCAACCGGATCTTCTGCTGCTGGACATCATGATGCCGAAGGTGGACGGGCTTCAGCTGTTGGAGCAGATCAAAGGCGACGAGCACTGGCGGGACCTTCCGGTGCTGATGATCTCCTCGATGCCTCCCGAAGACGGGACGGTCCGCTCCCTGGGACTCGGCGCGGCCGATTTCATCTCCAAACCCTTCCGGGTTCGGGAGTTTCTGGCGAGGGTGGATTCCCGTCTGCGACAGGCTCGTGAGCTCCAGCAGATTCGGCGGGAAGCCCAGACCAGAGCGGAGCTGATGGACATCCTTCACGAGGTGACGGATTCCATCAATCCGGGGGAGATCTACCACATTCTCACCCGACGGGTGGCTCGCGCGCTGAACCTGTCCAAGTGCTCCATGGTCGCGGCGCGGCCCGGCGATCCCACAGGCGTGGTCGTGACGGCCGCGGAAAACCCGATGCTGCGGAACCTGGAGATTCGACTGTCCGGCTATCCAGAGATCCGCACGGCTCTCGAGACGCAGCAGTGCGTGCTCGTGAGCGACGTGCGCTCCGACCCGCTCTATCAGGAAGTGCGAGAACAGTGGGAGCAATACGGGTTTGAAGTGACGACTCGGTCCGTCATCGCGAAGCCCTACTTCCTCCGGGGCGAGTTGGCAGGCGTATTCTTTTTGAGGGCGACGAAGGACGACCCGCCTCTCACGGAGCAGGACGCCACCTTTGCCGAATCCATCATCAATGCGGCCGTGAGCGCCATCGAACGGGCATACGATCTGGAAGCCGCTGAGTCAGACAAGGAAAAGTTCAGGTTCCTGGCGAACACGGATCCGCTCACAGGATGTCATAACCGACGGGCTTTGCTCGATGAACTCGATCGGGAACTCAACCGGGCCCGCCGCTATCACCTCCAACTGACGATCCTCATGGTGGATCTGGACCGATTCAAGGAGGTCAATGATACCCGAGGCCACCTCGTGGGCGATGCCGTGCTGCGCAAGATAGGAGATCTTCTGCGGCGGGAAGCGCGGACGGTAGATCTCATCTCTCGCTACGGTGGGGAGGAGTTCACCGTCGTGCTCCCGGACACGGGAGTCGAGGGTGGTGTAGCCTTCGCCGAGCGCATTCGATCCCTCGCCGAGCATTTCGACTTCGCCGACGCGGGAGATCCCCTTCGCGTGACCGTGTCGGTGGGAGTCGCTACCTTTTCGGGAGGTCGGGCGGAAACGGCGGAGTCTATGATCGCACAGGCCGACGGTGCGCTGTATCGGGCCAAGGCCGAAGGCCGAAACCTGGTGCGCCAATGAGCAAACGTCGCTGCCTACGTTGCCAAACCGTCTACAGCGGGGATGCACGGTTCTGTCCCCGGGACGGGAGTCCCCTCGTCGACGTCGCCGGTGAGGCGCCGAAACGGGCCCCGGCCGCCCCCACCGCCAGAACCATTGAGCGCGGGGTGGTCAAGCCACCCACTCCACAGCGGCTGGACCGAGCCGGGACGCTCACAGACGAGGTTCTGGACTCTCGGTATGAGATCCTTCGTAAGCTGGGCGAGGGGGGGATGTCGTATGTCTACGAGGCGAGGCAGGCTGGAAGTGGTGAGACGGTCGCCGTGAAGGTCCTGAGTCCCAAGCTCAGCGCCGACAAGACTGCTGTCGAGCGGCTCCGGCGGGAAGCGGGACTTGCGATGCGACTCGATCACCCCAACGTCTGCCCCATTCTCCGCCTCGGCGAAACGGAAGACGGCCTCATCTACCTGGTGATGCCGTTCCTCCAAGGTGAGTTGCTTTCCGACCGTGAGACGAGGGTGGGTCCGATGCCGCTCGACATCGGCATCGACCTCTTGGTCCAGATGTGCGCCGGTCTCCATCACGCTCACGGCTTCCACATCGTTCACCGCGATCTCAAGCCCGAGAATGTGATGTTGGAGCCCAACGATGACGGGACAGAACGAGCCGTCATCATGGATTTCGGCCTCGCCAAGGACAAACGCTCCCTTCCCGGGATGCAGAAGCTCACGGCCACAGGAGTCATTCTGGGAACGCCCGAGTTCATGAGCCCCGAACAAGTCAGGGGGAAACCCCTTGATGCCCGGAGCGACGTGTATTCGCTTGGGATCCTGGCCTTCGAGATGCTCACCGGCAAACTTCCGTTCGAGGGGCGAAATCCGCAGGAGATGATGATCGCGCGTCTCCGGGGCACGCCCATCTCCGTGTTAGAGTATCGTCCCGACTTGCCCCCAAAGCTGGCCAAGGCCCTGACTAGGGCCATGGAGACCGCCCCCGAAAAGCGGTTCGTCACCGTGGAGGAGTTCGGCCAGGCCGTCGCCCAATCGGTAAAGGGCGGACTGCTGGACAAGCTCAAGAAGCGCCCAGAATAACCCCATCCTCGAGGCATCAATTACCGAATCCTCGGGGAAGTCACTTCCCTCATAGGAGGCTGGTATGTGTTGGCCTCGACTCAGCGCAATATCCCTTGTGTTGCTATTGGGACCGGTTCAACTGGGACTGGCCCAGCAGGTGCCGGTGCCCGGGGCGAGCCCTCAGGGAGTGTCGCCTGACCCAGAGACACCGCGACCGATCGATGCATTCGATACGGTGTTCTTGGAGGAGATGACGTGGCTCGAAGTGCGAGACGCGATGCGTGCGGGCAAAACCACTGTCATCATACCAACCGGCGGCATCGAACAAAACGGTCCCTATCTCGCCCTTGGCAAGCATAACTACATTCTCCGCGCGACCACCGAAGCCGTGGCGCGTAAACTGGGGAACGCCCTCGTTGCGCCCATTGTGCCGTTCGTCCCTGAAGGAGACATCGATCCGCCTAGTGGGCATATGCGCTATCCAGGCACCATCAGTCTCCAGGGCGCAACATTCGAACTCCTGCTCGTCGACATCGCCAACAGCCTGCGGGCCCATGGTTTCGAGCACGTGATCCTGATCGGGGACAGCGGTGGCAATCAAGACGGGATGGCGAAAGTTGCGGCAGAACTGTCAGCGGCGTGGGCGGGAGGGAGCACGAGAATCCACTACGTCCCGGAGTATTACGACAACCCCCGCTGGCGACGCTGGCTGCGGGATCGGGGCATCGAGGAAGTGGATGAAGGCTTCCACGATGACATGCGGCACACGTCGATCATGATGACGGTAGATCCCATGACGGTACGGATGGAACAGCGGCGGGCTAAGGGCAGATCCTCGATCAATGGGGTGGATCTGGAGCCTGCAGAGCAGACCATCGTCTTGGGTCGCGATTTGGTGGACTATCAGGCGACCGTCACCGTCGAGGCCATCCGGAAGGCCGTCGGTCCTTAGCCGGGGAGTCTCAGCATGCCTGCCACGTTCTGCGCCAGGGCCAGCGCGACCATAATCGTTGTCGCGGTTTCAATACCGTTGTCGTCGATCGCGTTGATCGCCCAGGGAGGATCCTTCGCCGTCGAGGAAGCCACAATCGCGGAGATCCACCAAGCAATGCTTACCGGCCGGTTGACCGCACGGGAATTGGTGGAACGATACCTCGAGCGTATCGAGGCGTACGACATGCAGGGCCCGGCGCTCAACGCGCTCATTGCGGTCAACCCGAATGCCCTTGCCCGAGCGGACGAGTTGGACGCGGAGTTCGCGGACTCCGGTCTAACCGGTCCGCTTCACGGCATCCCGGTCATCGTGAAGGACAACTACGACACTCATGATCTCCCGACAACCGCTGGGTCACTTTCCCTGCAAGGCTCCCTCCCGCCGGACGATGCGTTCCAGGTGCAGAGACTGCGAGAGGCGGGGGCGATTGTTCTGGCGAAGTCCAACATGGCCGAGTTCGCGTTCTCGCCGTATGAAACCGTGGGTTCGGCACTACCGGGCTACACACGCAACCCCTACGCGCTCAACCGTGTTACGGCCGGATCGAGTGGGGGCACGGCGGCAGCGGTCACGGCGAATTTCGGCACGGTGGGCTTGGGCACGGATACTGGGAATTCGATCCGCGGACCCTCATCGCATACCAGCCTGGCGGGGATTCGATCGACGATGGGCCTCACCAGCCGCGACGGTATCGTGCCGCTTTATCTGGACAAAGATATCGGCGGCCCCATGGCCCGCACCGTGGCTGACGCCGTGGCCGTCTTCGATGTCATTGCGGGATACGACGACGCCGATCCGGTGACCGCAGAAAGCCCTGGGCGGAAGGCGGAGCGATATGCGGACTTCCTCGTGGAGGGCGGCTTGAAAGGCGCACGCATCGGTGTACTTCGACAATTCTCGAACACCGAGACCGCCGATCCGGAGGTGCTAGAGCGTTTTGAGGAAGCCATCGCGGTAATGCGTCGGCAGGGAGCCACGGTGGTCGATTCCGTCGCTGTGGAGATTCCGGAGGGGACGCTTTGGTGTCGGCGCTTCAAGGTCGACATCAACGCGTACCTTGCGAGCCTCGGCCCCGACGCGCCGGTGAAGAGTCTCGACGAGATTATCGAATCGGGTCGTTTTCATCCGTCGATTGGAGAGCGACTTCGCTTCTTTCAGGACATCGACACGCCGCCCGAAGAGAACGAAGGCTGTCGTGAAGCGCTCGCGAATGCGGCACAGGTGAGGACGACTG
>JBDHFY010000095.1:0-13103 GCA_039590195.1 Gemmatimonadota bacterium
ATTCCCCGGCGTCCGCGCCGACGGCTCACGGATCTCTTTGGCCGGGCTCGGCGCCACCGGCGTGAAGTCTTCCCCGGGGTTGATGAACAGGTTCCGTTCGAGCTTGTACTGCTTCTCGTAGAGCTCGCGGTAGCGGCCGTCGGCAGCCAACAGTTCCTCATGGGTGCCGCGTTCCACCACTTGACCTCCCTCCACCACCAGGATCTGGTCGGCACTCTGGATCGTGGAAAGCCGGTGAGCGATCACGAACGTCGTCCTCCCCCGCAAGAGTGAGCGGAGGCCGTCCTGGATCAGCGCCTCGCTCTCGCTGTCCAGGCTCGACGTCGCCTCATCCAATATCAGGATTCGCGGGTCGGCAAGGATCGCTCTGGCGATGGCGATCCGCTGACGTTGTCCCCCGGACAACTTGACACCACGCTCACCCACGATGGTCTCGTACTGATCCTCAAAGTCCTCGATGAACTCGGCGCAGTGGGCGATCCGAGCGACGCTCCTGATCTGTTCCTCGGTGGAGTGCGGCGACCCGAACCGGATGTTCTCGGCGATCGTGCCGTCGAACAAGAAGTTCTCCTGCAGTACGATGCCCAAGAACTTGCGGTAATCCCGCATCTTGATCGATGAGAAGTCGCGCCCGTCCACGAGCACCCGGCCCGACTTCGGCCGGTTGAACGCCATGACCAGCCCGATGATCGTGCTCTTACCCGATCCACTCGAACCGACGAGGGCCGTCGTGGTGCCCGGCGGCGCGCTGAAGGAGATCCCCTTGAGTACCGGCACGCCCGGATTGTACTCGAACCACACATCCTCAAAGGTCACGGTCCCCGTTATCTCCGGAAGCGGCGCCCGGTCGACGTCCTCCTCATCCTCCGTAGCCATGTTCCGGATCTCGCGAATCCGATCCAGCCCCGCAAACGCTTCGGTGATCTGCGTTCCGATCGAGGCCATCTGAACGAGCGGCGACACCATCAAGCCGGTGAAAAAGAGGTACATCACAAAGTCACCCAGCGTCATCGTGCCGTCGATGATCGCGCGACCGCCGACCATGATCATGATCACCCCGATGATGCCGACGATGACCGTCGTGAACGCCGTGATCGTCGAGATGCCCGTGACGGCTTTGGCGATGTTCCGGAAGAGCTCGTGGGCGCCTTTGGCAAACACGAGGTTCTCACGCCGCTCGGCTGTGTATCCTTTCACAACCCGGACGCCACCGAGCGTCTCCGCCAAACGGCCGGTCAGAGCGGCGTTGAGCTTGCTCCGCTTGCGAAAGATGGGCCTGAGGTTCGTAAAGGCCATCGCCATCGCCCCGCCAAACAGGGCGAGAACGACGATGTTGATGAGCGTGAGGCTCCAGTTCAAATAGAAGAGTACGAACAGCGCGATGCCGGCCGTGACCAGGCCGCCGCTCAGCTGCACGAGCCCCGTGCCAACGAGGTTCCTGATCCCCTCTGCATCCGTCATGATGCGTGAGATCAATACACCCGTCTTCGTCGAATCAAAGAACCGGACAGGGAGGCGTACAACGTGCGCCTGAACGGTCTTTCGCATCTCGGTGATCGCGCGTTGGGCAGCGACGCCGAGAATCTGGGACAGGGCGAACGACGAGCCGGCCTGCACCATGGTGGCGGCCCCCGCTGCCAGGGCCAACGTCACCAGAAGTTCGGACCGCTGGTTGCCGATGACCTCGTCGATGAGGAATTTGGACGTTCCCGGCAGCACCAAGCCCGCCAGACGGTTGATGACCATCACCGCCAAGCCGAGCCCGAGACGCTTCCGGTTTTTCCAGATCAGCTCTCGAGCTTCAACCCAGACACTCGACGGCCGCAGATCCTTTTTGTCGTCAGCCAAGTCGCATCCACCCGGAATCAAGGAAAGCGCCACCGACCGCACCGGCGGGATGGCGTCCTAGCAGACTGCACCAGTGGAATCGCCGGCGAGAGACGAGGGGTCGTCCGGGGCCCGACTCCAAACAGCCGCCGCCCCTGGGAGTCGCCCAGCGACGACTCCTCTCTCGCCACTCAACAGGAGTTACGATCCACTAGTAATGTAACGGGGGGGGAACCCTCAAGGATGGAAACGTCACTGGGGAGCTGGAATGAAGTGAATGCAGTTCCGTTTGCCGGTTCGCACTCCATAATGCGCGGCTCAGAGCCGCGGACAGCACGGGGCAAACGCGCGGCCCACGCAACCGGACGTCAGCCTGCCTCGCGGTCACCCCTCACCTCTCACTTCTCACCTCTCACTTCTCACATCTGACTTCTCACTTCTCACCTCACGTCTCACTCACTTCTCAACGCCACCACTGGGTCCACCCGGCTCGCCCTGCGGGCGGGGAGATAGGAAGCCGCTATGGCCACACCCCCGAGGACCACCACGACTGCACCGAGAGTCGGTAGGTCGGTAGCGCTCACTCCAAAAAGCAGGCTCGAGAGACCACGCGAGAAGAGCAATGACCCGCCAAGACCAATTGCAACCCCCACACCCGTCAGGGCAAGACCTTGCCGCACGACCTGCTTCAACACGGCACCGCCGCTTGCGCCCAACGACATCCGCACACCGATCTCGTGCGTCCGCTGGCTCACGCCGTAAGAGATCACCCCATAGATGCCCACCGCGGCAAGGGTCAAGGCCACGCCGGCAAAGATGGCCATCAGAAGCATGTTGAAGCGCGGCCGGGCGACCGAATCCCACAACGCATCCGGCAGGGTCCGGACATTGTAGAGCGCCAGATCCCGATCCAACACCCGCACTTGCTCTCGCACCGCCGGAAGTGCGGCGATGGGATCGCCAGCGGTGCGCACCACCATGGAGAAACCTCCGAACGGCATGCGGTCCAACGGCATGTACCAACCGGGAGGCGCCGGCCGGTGCAGGCCACTGAACTTTACGTCCTTGGCAATCCCGACGATCTCCGCCGTATTCCCCCATACGGTCATTTGCTGGCCAAGAGGGTCCTCGTTGGGGAAGTACCGTCGGGCGAACGCCTCGTTGATGACAAACACCGGCGGAGCGTCGCCTCGGTCCTGCGCCGTAAACCCTCGGCCGCGCACCACCGGAATACCGGCAGTGCGGAAGTAATCGTGTGTCACCGGCCGGATACGGGCCTCTTCCTGTTCTCCGGCTGCCACGGGCGGTCGCCCCTCAATGGTGAAACGTGTCGTCCACCCGGCATCGACCGGGGTATTCAGGCCCAGGGCAACGGCTTCGACGCCGGGCAGGCTCCGCACACGCTCATGAATGTCTTCCTGGAAGCGCAGGACCTCGGGCCAGTTGGGAAAGTCTCCGAAACGCTGCGGATATCGCGCCGACGGAAGTTGGACACTGACGGACAAGATGTTATTCGGCGAAAACCCCGGGTCCACCTGTTGGAGCCGCCAAAAGCTCTTGAGGAGGAGGCCCGCGCCAGTGACCAAGACAACCGAAAGACCGACTTCGGCAATGACGAGCAAGCGGCGGAGGCGACGCTTGCCGAGTCCCTCCGACGACCCCCGCCCCCCTTCCTTGAACGCGGTCTGCAGATCCGGCTTCGAGACCTGAAGGGCAGGAACGAGACCGAAGAGCAAACCCGTTCCCACCGCGCTGAGTAGCGTGAAGCCCAGCACCCGCGGATCGATGCCGACATTCTCGAGGCGCGGCAGATCTTCCGGACCCAAGATCAGCAACAGCCGAATACTCCAAAACGCCACAAGCGCACCGGCCGCTCCCCCCGTGAACGCCAGCACCGCACTCTCGGTGAGGAACTGTCGCAGCAAGCGGCCCGGTGCCGCGCCGAGAGCGGTTCGGATCGCCACCTCTCGCTCCCTTACCGACGCGCGGGCGAACAGGAGGTTCGCCACATTGACGCACGCAACGAGCAGGACCAATCCCACAGCGCCGAGCAGCACCAGTAGCGGCGTGCGCACGTCACCGACGGTGGCCTCCAGCAGGGATTCGACCCACATGCCCCGGCCGAGGTTGTCGTCCGCGTACTCCTCCTCCAGGGCGGCTGCAATGGCCGTCACGTCCTCGTTGGCACGAGCGATGGTCACGCCGCTCGCCAACCTGGCGAGCACCCGGAAGTTGTGGTTACCCCTTGGCGCGGAGGTGGGACCCAGCTGGAGCGGCCTCCAGAGATCGATGTCGGGCGCCGGGAACCCGAAACCGGCCGGCATCACACCGATCACCTGGAAAGCGACATCATCCAGCACGATCGTTTTCCCAACGACCTGCTCATCCCCCCCAAATCGACTCACCCAGAACCGATGGCTCACCACCACGACGCGTTCACCCCCAGGACGGCCCTCCTCCTCCGAGAAGGCGCGGCCCATTGCCGGTGCAACACCCAGAACCGGGAACAGCGTGTGGCTGGCGGTCGCGGAGGTGACCCGTTGAGGCTCGTTGTCCGGGCCGGTCAGCGTCACCTGGGCCCGGAACCACGTTGTCATCTCCTGGAAAACGCGGTTTCGTTCCAGCACGTCGAAATAGTCGGGCAGGGAGAGCCATTCCTGTCGCGTGCCGCGCAGCCGGTCGTTCTCCCAGACTCTGACCAGGCGGTCAGGATTGCCGTACGGGAGAGGGCGCAACAGGACGCCGTCGACGACGCTGAAGATGGCGGTGTTGGCGCCGATGCCCAATCCCAGCGTGAGCACTACCACCAGCGCAAAGGAGGGCGCCCGGATGAGCGAGCGGACAGCGAACCGAAGGTCGTGAAGAAGATCCCTCATGATTCCGTCACCTTTCTCGGCGGACTCAACCATATAGAGCTCGTGGCAGACGAGGCGAGTGCGTTCGAGGTTGCCGAAACGCTTGAGCGCTTCGTTGCGAGCCGCACGAGGCGCCATTCCCCCTGCGACGAACTCGCGAGTCCGCATCTCGAGGTGATACGCCAACTCGCCATCGATCTCCCGGCGCACCCGCTCACGCATGAGGAACGCCCGCAAACGGAGACGGAGCCGCGCGCGCCAGGACGACGTCAGTACCAACCTCACACCGACTCCAAGATCTTCCCCACGGCAGTCGTGAAATGGCCCCAATCGGCGGCTTCCTGCTCAAGGCGTTTACGCCCGACCCGGGTTAGGCGATAGAATTTGGCCCGGCGGTTGTTCTCGGAGATCCCCCACTCGGCCTTGAGCCATCCCCGCCGCTCCATGCGGTATAAGGCCGGATAGAGCGACCCCTCTTCGATGCACAGACGGTCGTCGCTGAGCTCCTGAATCCGACGACCGACGGCATAACCGTTCATTGGTTCTGCCTCGAGGAGCTTCAACACGAGGAGCTCGAGCGTCCCGTGGAGGCGCTCAGGATTGGTTGGTGTCATCGGGTAACCCTTTCTTTGGGGAGCGGTGAGCGCAGGGGCGAATCATGCTTCGCCCCTGCTGGCCCCGCTCCCTCAGATCATCTAGGGTAGACCATAGGACGGCTCCCTTAGATTGTCAAGGGAAGGCTAGTAGGGGCGAAGCATGCTTCGCCCCTACCGGCCCCCCCTGTCCCCCCCCCCCCCCAGGAACCTCTTGCGGGAACAACGGGTAACGTTATTTGGTAAGCATGGACCACAGGCGATGAGAGGCAGACCACCCGATCCATGGCCGATCCATTTCCAGAGTTCGATCTGGTTCGAATCATCTTCGAGCGGGGACTCCAGCTCCTCAAAGCGGATGACCGCTGGCTGATCCCGTCGTCCGAGCGCCTCGAGCGGATCGAAGCGCCCGGCGAGCTGGAGGCCGCGTTCGCTGTCCGCCGGATCATCTGCGATACCCAGTTCAACGTGCCGTTCTTTCAACCGCGGCGTGTCATCGACCCAGCGGGCCAGCCGGTGAGTCGAGCCCGCTATCTCAAGGGATACGTCGAGGATTCCAGACGGCGCATCTACAAGTACATGGTGGAGCATTACCTCTACTGCGCCGTCGCCCACCTGGGGTATCTCGCCGAGGCATACGGCGGGCTCGCCGTGTTGCACAACGACAACCGCTGGGGGCTTCCGGAACACGCCCGGGACCAATCCCGTGCCCAGTTGCACGACTCGGCCCTACGCCATGGGGAGGCGGTGTTCACCTCGCTCAGTTCCGCGCTCGACGCCAGTCGCTTTCTCGTGTGGCGCGAGAAGAGTGCGCCGCCGGACACGATCCCCGAAACGTTGAACGTCGTCATGACCAGGACGGACCCGGATATGCGCGCCATCGTCGAGCCGCTTGAGGAGCTCTGGTATGGCGTGGGGGAGCGGCTCCTGCTGTACCGGGACTGCTGCGCCGAGTTTCATCCGTTTACCGAACTGGGAGGCCGGTGCGGCGGCGAGCTGAACGAGGGCGACGTGTGGGAGATGCACATCGACGTGCCGGACAATCCCGACGCTCACTCCCGAGACCAATTCACGTTCTCCCAGGGCATCGATCTACTCGACTACAGCTGGCGCACGACGTGCGCGGTCGTGCGTTGCATCGAGGCCGCGCTTCCCCAGGTGCACGCGCGAGCCGTGTTGGGAGAGGAGCCCAGCAGGTGGGGGTGGTTGTTGGAGGGATAGAACCCGTAGGGGCGACGCATGCTTCGCCCGCCGACGCATGCGTCGCCACTACGGGTTCGCGACCAATTCCTGCAATCGGTCCAGCACGCCCACGAGGTCCGGCTTGAGCGACAGCACGGGCTTGAGCGGATCTTCCTTCAGCTGCTCCAACCGCTCGAGCGCGTTGCGGATGGTGAACGATCGGATGTCGAGCTTCTCCACCACCTCATCCCATCTCAAGGGCATCGAGACCGGCGCACCCGGGAGCGGTCGTACGCAGAGCATCGCCGCCATCAGTTTTCCGTAACCATTTTGACCAAAGTCGACGTACACCCGTCCCCGCCGGGATGCGAGCGTGCGGGCGGTCGTCGCGATCTCGGGCAACTCCGCAGCGGTCACCCTGGCCAGGAGTTGTCCGAGCCACTTACCCTGCTCGTATGTACATTGCCCGCCGAGCGGAATCAGCACGTGCAATCCAGACGAACCGCTCGTCTTGACGAACGCCGGCAGATCGATTCGATCACACAGCCGGTGGATAGCCTGGGCAACCTGCGCCACGTGGGCGAACGGAGCGTCCTTGGGATCCAGATCCAGAATGCACCAGTCCGGCCGCTCCATCGACGTCACGCGGCTCGCCCAGATGTGAAGGGGGATGGTGCCGAGGTTGATGACGTAGAGGAGTGTTTCCACGTCGTCACAGATGAAGTAGCTGGTCTCCTTCCCCGTATCCTCGGCCCAGACTTTTTCCGTGCGGATCCACTCCGGAACCCACTCCGGGGCATCCTTCTGAAAAAAGGATTTGCCCTCGATCCCATCGGGGTATCTCGTCATCACGACCGGGCGATCCTGGAGATACGGAAGCAGCCACGGTGACAGGGCACGGTGATACTCGATCAGATCACCTTTCGTGTACTCCTCTCCGGGCCAGAAAACCTTGTCGATGTTCGAGAACTGCACGCTCCGCTCCAGAACCGAGATCTCGGGAGGCGGCGGTTCTTCGAACGCCGACTCACCTCCGGGTCGCACGCATTCCTCGACACGCTTGTCATCGCGAAGCCGCAGGAAGACGGGGTGTCGCAGCAGGCCGTCGTCGGTCCACTGCTTGTAGCGTACCTCGCACACGAACTCCGGCTCGACCCAATGGTGTTGTTGTCCCTTCGGCACGGGGCCCGTGCACCCGGGGTCAGATTGCTCGGCGGACTGCAGAGCTCCACGGATGTCGCTCAGCTCCCTGTCGGAAAAGCCGGTGCCCACCCGCCCGGCGTAAACCAACTCGCCGTCGGCAAACCAGGCGAGGTGCAGCGCGCCGAATCCCCCGCGTGAGCCCTTCGGCTCGCTGAAACCCACGATTACAAAATCTTCCGCTCGGTCGGCGCGGATCTTGAGCCAGTGCGACGAACGGCCGGCCCGGTAGCGCGCGTCGGCCTTCTTCGCGACGATCCCCTCGAGTTTCATTTTGCGGACTTCTTCGAAGAACGCCTCCCCTTGCTCGGGAAGGTGATCGGCAAAGCGCAGGGGCCCCGCCTCGGGCAACACCTCGCTGAGGAGTTCCTTCCGCTTCTCGAGTGGGAGCGATCGAAGATCGAAATCCTCGAACCCCAAAAGATCGAACACGTAGAGCGTCGCGGGAAACTCCACCGCCGCTCGCTGGATGTCGGGCTTTCGGGAAAGTCGACCCCGCTTCTGCAATCGTTGAAAGCTGGGAAGCCCCTGGTCGTCGTGCGCCACGACCTCCCCGTCCAGCACGATATTATCGAACGGCAGCGCGCTGACGGCACGGGCGATTTCCGGAAAGACGGATGTGAGGTCGTGACCGTTGCGCGAGAGCAGGAGGGGTCTGGTGCCTTCGCGGCAGGCCAGCAGCCGGTACCCATCGTACTTGAGCTCAAAGAGCCACTCGCCGTCGGTGAAGGGCTCATCGCGCGTCTGCGCCAACATGAATTCCACGTCGCGGGCGACTACCCGCTGCTGAGGTGCACCCGCTTCGGCAAGCGCTTGCCGCACGGGACCGGAACGGTCGGCGCCATCTTTCAGCTCCTGGACGGTGAGGCCTGAAAACACCGAGCGCTCGGAGAATCCCTCGTCACCCTCCTTCACCACCCACGCGTCACGCTCCTTGATCAGCAGCCAATCCTTCTCGCTCTTCTTGATCTTCACCAGCGTCCACACGCCCCTGAGCTTGTAACCTTTGAGCTCGAAGAGCAGTTTCCCCTTCTCAACCCCCTCGTCGAAGTCGATCATGGGAACCCACAGTCCCCGATCCCATACGATCACCGCACCCGCCCCGTAATTGCCCTCGGGGATGATGCCTTCGAAGTCTGCGTAATCGATGGGGTGATCCTCAGTCTGCACGGCGAGCCGTTTCTCGGCCGGATCTCGAGACGGCCCCTTGGGAACCGCCCACGACTTCAGCACGCCGTCGGCCTCGAGACGAAAGTCATAGTGCAACTGGCGGGCGAAATGCCGTTGTACGACGAACAGACTCCGACCAGTCCCGGAAGCCGATCCAAACGGCTCGGGCGTTCGCCCCGGAGATCGTTTTGCACGAAAGGCTTCGAGGCGGTCCAAATGATCCTTATCCGTTGCGGCCATTGAGCTTGAGTGATATGATAGCACTCATGAGCGCACGTGCAATCGGAACGGCCACGATCAGTTTCGGCCTCGTCTCGGTACCGGTGAAGCTGTACTCGACGAGCGAGACATCCAAAGCGGTATCCTTCAACTTGGTTCACAACAAGTGTGGGACCCGACTCAAGCAGCAGTACTTCTGTCCGAACGACGGCGAGCAGGTCGCCCGCGAGGACATGGTCAAGGGATATGAGTTCTCGAAGGGACAATTTGTGCTCTTCACGCCGGAAGAGCTCAAAGCCATCGAGGAGAAATCTACGCAGGCGATCGAAATCGCTGAGTTCGTTCCGTTCGAGCAGGTCGAGCGGCTCTACTCGGACAAGATCTATTATCTCGGTCCGGACAAGGGCGGCGACCGAGCGTACCGGCTGTTGAGTGCGGCTCTAACGAAGACAGGCCGTTCGGCGGTGGCCCGGTACGCGGCGCGTGGGAAGCAGTACCTCGTGCTGGTGCGCCCGCTGGAAGACGGCCTCGTCATGGAACAGCTCCACTTCGCGGATGAGCTGAAATCGTTCTCGGAAGTTCCGCTCGGCGAGGGTGAGGTGAAGGATGCAGAACTGGAGCTGGCCGTGCAGTTAGTGGAGCAGGCGGCCTCTGAATCATTCGACCCGAAGAAGTTCCACGACGACGTGCGCAATCGGATCCTCGATCTCATCGAGAAGAAGATCGAGGGCGAAGACATCACGCAGGCTGAGCCCGAGGAGCCGAAGGGGCAGATCATCGATCTCATGGACGCGCTCAAGGCAAGCCTCTCCGCCGGGACGGTGCCCACCGGAGGTGCGGCAAAGGCCGCACGCAAGCCTGCGAAACCGGCCGCCCGCAAGTCGAAAGAGAAGAAAGCTCAAGAGGCAGGGGGCGGAGGCTCCTAGCACCCGACACTCCCACGATCCCGTTCACCTAAGGTCCTCGTGTACACCTCCCGCGACGTGGCCGATCTCCTTGGCCTTTCGGTGGAGCAGGTGCGACGCTACGCCCGCAGGGGATTTCTTTCCCTGGCACGAGGGGCCCACGGCGAATACCGTTTTTCCTTTCGAGACCTGGTGCTGCTTCGCACCGCCAGAGAGCTCCTCGCCGCACGAATCCCGGCCCGGACCGTGCACCGGTCTCTTCAGCAGTTGAAGGATCAACTCCCAAGCGATCGACCGGTCACCGAATTGCGCATCACCGCCGAGGACGACCATGTGACGGTGCGAGACGGGAACACCGTCTGGAACCCCGAGTCGGGGCAGGTGCAGCTCGATTTCGCCGTCCGCGACCTGGCAGCGAAGGTGGCACCGCTCGCTCGCCGTGCGGCGGCGGATGCGAGAAAGCGCGACACCGACCTCGGTGCCTGCCAATGGTACGACCTCGGCTGCGAGCTGGAGGCAGTGGCGCCCGGCGAAGCGAAGCGCGCGTACCGTCGAGCCCTCTTACTCGATCCCCGGCACGAAGATGCGCACATCAACCTCGGCCGACTGCTGCACGAAGACGGAGACGTCCGGAAAGCCGAAGAGCACTACCGGACCGCCCTGGCCGTACGGCCGGACAGCACCACCGCCGCGTTCAACTTGGGCGTCGCACTCGAGGACCTGCGCCGCCTGGAGGCGGCGGCGGCAGCCTACCGACAGGTGATCGCCACGGACCCGCTTTTTGCCGACGCACATTACAACCTGGCTCGGCTGTACGAGCGCATGGGGAAGCCTCGGGCGGCATTGCGGCATTACCGCAGCTACAAGGAACTGACGCAGAGCGGGCGGAGGTCGAGGCGGGGAGCGTGAGCGGGGAGCGGGGAGCAGGGAGCGGGGAGCGGCAGGGGAGGCAGGAGGGGCAGAAGAATACAGGGCTTGGGGCTTGGGGCTTAGGGTGGAGGGTGTAGGGGCAGAAAAGGCAGGAGAGACGGCAGCACGGCAGCCCCACGCAAACCACCGCCCCATTCCACGGCAGCGAGGGCAGGCCCTTCGGGGCCGGTCCGCCCGGGTGGTGACGGGTTGGGTGGGGGTCCGCCGGGTGCGGTGGACAGGTGGGGCGGGTCCGCCAGGTGCGGGGCGCGGCGGCGGTCGACGGTCCGCCGGCCCGGCCGGGGCGGTGTGGTCGGGTGGAGCTGGCTAGGGCTTCCGCCAGCCCCCGCTGACCATGACATGCGAAATCGGTTGCCCGGGAAACATCAGCCAGGGCCGCTCTCTGGACGGCTGCGCAGCCACTCCGGTGCCCTCCTCCGTCGCGTTGGGCATGTAGATCACGAACAGCGCGGCGACGCTGTCCGGCTTCCCAGTGGCCTGGCTCACCGGTCCGCTGAGGGAGTACAGCGCGGCGTGTACCGGCATTTGCAGCGTCCCGCCCCGGATCTCCTCGGCGCGAATCTGCTGGGATTCGGGTACAGTCTTCCCATCGCGCCGCAGTTCCCTGCCCCGGGCCATGAACGGCTCGAGGGATTCATGGTAGCAGGCGACGTGGAAGTTGGGATTCGCCGGATCGTCGGCGAGACACACGAACGTTTGCCCCTCCCGGATCGTCCTTAGGCCACCGTCGCCTCGATACCCCAGCACCTTCGCCCCCGCACGCACCGTTTCCGGCAACGCGCTCACCGCCTCGGTGATCTGCTGGTCAACCGGTTTGACTTGCGCTGTCGCCGTCACGGCTGGGACCACCATGAAACCAAGGGACACCGCGCTGCTCAGTACGGTACGCATGGCTCTTCCTCCTTTGGCATGGGAAGCGCTGATCTCGACACGACAGGGTTCGCAGGTTGTACACCGTCGACCCGCGCCGGCTCCCCAGTGAGGGACCCGGACTCTGCCCGATTGGACAATGCGTTTGGCCACCGAGAGCGCCGCGTGCTACCATTCAGCGGAGCCTCGGATTCACTGATACCCTCTCATATAAGAGCCGACATGGAAAGGTCAAGCTGGTGGACGGTGGTGCGGAGCCGCCTCCGGGCGGCGCGGGAGATCTACGAGGGAATTTTCGTCGCCCCCTACCGGTCTGAGATCCACCGGGAGTATCTGAGGCAGCGGGATCTCTTCTTGCTGATCGGGTTCTCAGACCTGCTTGGAGTACCCAATCCCGTGGCCTTCTACACCCTCGAGCTGTACCCCGAACTGATCGAGCAATTCCACGAGTGGCATCTGCGCATGGGCATGGAGCACGCACCCGAGGGCGGGTTCCGATGCTGCTGAAGTGTGGCGCGCTCCGTCGGTGCCCATGATGGCCGCCCCCCCTGCCCCTTCTGCCCCCTCTGCGCGTGCACCACTCCTCAGCCGTCAGATTCTCTTCTTTGGCGGCAAGGGCGGCGTCGGCAAGACCACCGTCGCCTCCTCCTTTGCGCTGCTGGCCGCCGAGCAGGGCAATCGCACGCTCCTCGTGTCCACGGACCCCGCGCACTCCACCGGCGATATTCTCGAAGCGTCGCTGGGGCCCGAACCGAGAATGGTGTTCGCCAACCTCTGGGCGATGGAGATCGATCCGGCGACGGAAGTCGACCGCTACATCTCCGACGTGAAGGCGCGCATCGCCGAGTCGACGGCCCCGCGACTGCTGAACGAGGTGGAACGGCAAATCGACATTGCCCGAGTCTCACCGGGTGCCGAGGAAGCCGCTCTTTTCGACCGATTCACCCGCATCATGGAGGAGGCCGGCGGTCAGTACGACCGCATCCTCTTCGACACCGCACCGACGGGGCACACCGTTCGCTTGCTTTCCTTGCCGGAACTGCTGACGGCATGGATCAGCGGGCTGATCACACGCCGCGAAAAGGTTAACGTGTTGGGACGCATGTGGCGGTCGGTGGCCGGCGCTGCAGCGGGCACCACGGGAAGGGAGCGCGAGGATCCGGTCCTCGCGGCATTGGAAGAACGCAGGGAACGGTTTCAACGCGCCCGGGCGACGATCACCGATCGCCAACGGACCACGTTTGTCTTCGTGATGGTCCCCGAGCGCCTACCGATCCTCGAGACCGAGCGAGCCCTCGCCGCTCTCGACAAATACGGTATTCCGGTCGGCGGGGTCTTTGTGAACCGCGTCA
>JBDHFY010000096.1:0-13010 GCA_039590195.1 Gemmatimonadota bacterium
TTGAAGCCCTCGTCCGCGGCGAACATGAACCATACGCCCAGGAAGATCGCCGTGACGAAGAACCCGTAGAACAGCCAACTCCAGATCTTGCTCAAGAACACACCCGCTGCGGTTTGGACAAAAAATGTCGCGTCAACTGGCTCGACGCGACCCTTGACCTGAAGCTTAGCTTGTGACCGCCTTTAAGGGGCTCGCTCTAACCCGCTAATAGAGCGGTACGGGAATGCCCTCATATGCCACACTCGCAGGCGGTTCCTTGATCTCGGCTACTGTGTTCTGCACCAGGTCAATGGTGACTTCAACGACTGGCACTCGCTTGACGGCGTTCAGCAGTATGTCCTTTCCTTCCACCTCGTCACCGGTCCTGACTTCCGCTCTGGTGAACACGATCCTATAGGAACTCCTATCATAATCTCTGGGTAGAAAGTGCTCACCGTGCGCCCCCGCCCCCGCCCCCTCGACCGGGTTCATCGGAATCTCTGAGACATAGAGCTCGGCTGGAAGCACGTAGTTGATGAACTTCGTGCTCGCTCCACTGCCAGCACGTGCCAGCCGGGTTCGGACCTCGGGATCTGCCAACGCGGTCACCACAAGATGTTCCAGAGTCCTTTCGTCGACTTCTGTCACGGAGATAAACACGGCGTCTTCGGAATACAGAGCATACAAGCTGTTCAACGACCAACTCTTCAATCCGTTTGCCACGCCAACCGCGGCTACAGATGTGAACACATAGAGCGCGACAATGGACAGATATCTTCTGGATCTCGGTGCTGGAAGGCCGGGTAATCTATCCAACAGGGGGGCGTCGAATGGCACAAACATTTTGGTCCTGTTCTTGTACTCCCTGTACGTCTCGCCGAATTTCTCCTCACACTCACGCTCCTCGACGTCGGCCAGGAAATAGTAGGCAAAGAGCATCGCAACAAAGCTCAGAAGCACGATGTATCGGGGCCACAGCAGCAAGAGACCAAAGCTGCAAATAGCGAGCGAAGCGTACTGGGGATGCCGGATGACGTTGTAGATGCCACCCGTGACCACACCTTTTCGAGCCAGCTTGTAGTAATAGACCTGACCCGCACCGAGACAGAAAGCCACGAAGCCGACCGTGGCCAAGACCGCCCCTACAACGGTGCGCAGATTCAATAGCACAGAAGACGTTTCGACCACGATATGTGGTAGAAACACCAGGGTCAGCCATCCGAGTGCGGGGTAGTCGTTGATGAAGCTCAATCCCGGCCCATACACGGAATAGAAATAGACTGCAAACGGGCTGGCCATATAGAAGAACTCGAACGCGATCAGCGCGTAAAGAATCGCGACCGCCCAGAACGTCCGCTTGGTCGCTGAATGTCGCTCGGTGTGGGTGGACATTTGTGCCTCTGTGGTGTCTGAAGCCGCTCTCTCTGTGGTCTGGACGACACCAGGTGGAAAAAGGTTTCGGGCCGCATTCCCCCTCCCCGCCCCACCACCGGGCGGTCAGGCGGACCGGCGGGCAGGCGGACCGTACCCTGCCGCCCAGCCGGTCAAGGGTTTGGGGGGTGGGGGGTGGGGGGTGAAGCGTCATATTGGCAACGGTGGAGGGAGGAGGGGACCTCAAAAACAGTCCGGATCATCTGCGTTTATCAGCGTTTATCTGTGGCAAATCCCCCCAACGCTGTCCGTTTCTGCTGGCCAGCAATTCCGACCGTGGTGCTCGACTATCGCCACACGTTCGGAAGTCAGAGGTCTTGGGACTTCGTCTTGGGATGAAGGGATCAGCAGCGAGACGGTGGAGGGGGGTAGAGTCCTCAACTCGGGAAACCTGCGATTATCTGCGTAGATCTGTGGCCCATTTCCACACTTGCGCCGCGCACCCCCACCCTCCTTTCAACCCTACACCCTACACCCCTCCCCCTACACCCTCCCTAAGCCCCATCTTGTGGTGCACCACCGGGAATTGCGGTAGCTTGACATTGTTGGATGTAAATTGTCAGCCAACCGACGGCAAAGTGCCCTTTTCCAGGGGGGCTCTTGATATACCCGAGCAAGTGCGGCGTACTCGCCGTTGTTGCCCTGCTGTTCACCAATGTGCTTGTCGCGCAAACTGGCCAGGCCGGGAACAATGCCGTCATCGATCCTGAGACAGCCCCGCGCCCTGAGGGCTCTGCAGTCCGGATCTCTAGCACCATGGCTGTGGACGGCCGGCTCGACGAGAGTGTCTGGGCCCAGGCGACGCCCATTACGGACTTTGTTCAATCCAAGCCCTACACGGGATCTCCGGCCACGGAGAAGACGGTCGTTCGGGTTTTGTACGATGACAAGAATCTCTACGTCGGTGCCGTCTGCTACGAATCCGAGCCGAACAGGATCACCGTCACCAGTCTGGAAAGGGATTACCAGACACTCAACAGCGACATCTTCGGTGTCTCGTTGGATACGTTCCTCGACCGGCGCAACGCCTTCTTGTTTTGGATCAACCCTCGTGGAGCCATCAGGGACGCTCAGGCGTTCGATGACAGTCGCACCAGAGACAACGGCTGGGACGGGATCATCGATGTGAAGACAGTCGTTGCGGATTCGGGTTGGACGGTGGAGATGGCCATTCCCTGGACCACGCTGCGGTTCGATCCGACAAAGAGCGAGCAGGCGTGGGGGGTGAATTTCGTGCGACGGGTGCGCCGCCGCAACGAAGATTCCTACTGGTCCCCCCTCGACCGGCGAGAGTACATCCACAAGATGTCCCGAGCGGGAACGCTCAGGGGCCTCTCGCAGATTCGGTCAGGGCGCAACCTGACGGTGAAGCCTTACGTCAAGGCGCTGCGATCGGCCGGCGAGCAGCTGGACCCTGAGGACAGGGGGAACGACTACGACGGTGGCGGCGATCTCAAGTATGGGATTACGCCCCGGATGACTCTGGATCTCACCGTTCGCACCGACTTCTCACAGACGGAGGTGGATGCGGAACAGGTGAACCTCACGCGCTTCCCGCTGTTCTTTCCCGAGAGGCGAGATTTCTTTCTGGAAAACTCAGGCACGTTCACCTTTGGGGACCTACGGGGCCTGTCGGGTGACCCACGCACGGGGGCCTCGCTCCGGGACTTCACGTTCTTCCACTCGCGGCAAGTCGGCCTGCGCAGCCGCAGCCCCGTGCCGATATTCGGTGGAGGCCGCTTGACGGGTCAGGCAGGAGATTTCGAGCTAGGGCTCCTCAACGTGCAAACGGAAGCCTACGATGACGATCCTCCGGAAAACTTCTCCATCGTTCGCTTGCGACGAAGGGTACTCAATAACTCGGACATCGGGTTTCTGTTCGCCAACCGCCAGGGAACCGGCAGTCGGGGTGGCGAGTACAATCGAAGCTTCGGCGCCGACGCCAACATCCGATTTTTGCGGAACATGGTGGTGAACTCGTATCTCGCTTTTACCCGCTCCAGTGTGTCGGGCAACGACGAGGCCGCACGGTTCTCCATCGGGTGGCGTGACCGTTACTGGGATGCCTCGGCTCTCGTGAGGTACTTCGGTGAGGGGTTCGACCCGGGCGTTGGCTTCGTGCGGCGCACCGGCATCCGCCATTATTATGCCACGTTCGGCGCGCACCCGCGGCCCCGCATCCCCCACGTCCTGACGATCAATCCCTACGTCGAAGGCCATTACATCACGGACCTCGACGGTACGTTGGAGACACGATTGGGACGGGTCGGGTTCGGGACCACGTTCATGGATGGTGGGACCCTCAGGTTGCAGTACACTAACCGGTTTGAGCGCCTCGACGAGCCGTTCAGCGTGTCCGGCGTCCCTATCCCCATCGGCGACTATTCCTTTAATGAGGCGTCCGCCAGCTACACCGCGAGTGGGGGGCGGGCCCTTTCCGGGAGGGTGACGCTCTCCGGCGGCGGCTATTTCGACGGCAGCCGCAGCACGATCGGGGCCGACGCGAATTGGCGGGCTAACCATCACCTTTCATTCGAATTGTCCGCGGAGCACAATGCGCTTTCCGTCCAGGATAGCTCCTTCACCGCCGATCTCTTCAGCGGGCGCATCAAGTACTCGTATAACACGAAGCTCTACTTCCGGGGCTACGTGCAGTACAATGCGGACGCTGATCAACTCGTAGCGAACCTTCGCTTGAACTTCATCCACGCTCCGCTCTCCGACGTGTTCCTGGTCTACACCGAACGGCGCTGTGTCGGTTCTCTGTCTCCCGAGAGCATCTGTTCAAGTGGGAGGGTGCTCGAGCGGTTTGTCACGGCGAAGGTGACGAGGCTGTTGGCGTTTTGACCCCCCCCCGCCCCTCTCACCGGGCGGACCGGCCCTTCGAGACGCGTCGCTGACGCGACGCTCCTCAGGACTCGGCGGGCAGGTGGACCGTTTGCCCCGCCACCCCCTTCCCACCGGGCGGCCCCCCGTTCATCCCCGGCCCTTTCCAAGCATCGCTAAGTGACTTTTCCACAAGAACTTACGTGAGCGGAACTTTTTTGGCTAATTCTTTTATTATGTTTAAGTAAATCAGTATCGACCTCCGGAGGACATATGGGGAAGGGCGACTACCTCGGCGAGTTCGAGTTGGTGGTGCTCATGGCGCTCTCGCGGATCGACGGAGATGCCTACGGCATGACGATCTACGACGAGATCAGGAACGCGACCCAACGGGAGGTGGCGATCCCGTCGGTGTACGTGACGCTCACGCGGCTCGAGAAGAAAGGATTCGTCTCGTCCACGCTCGGCGAGTCGACGGCCGCCCGGGGCGGTCGCGCGAAGAAGTTCTATCAGTTGGAGCCGGACGGTGTCGCCGCACTCAACCGGTCTCTCGACATGCTGGACCGCCTGTCGAAGGGCATGCGAACCGACACCGTGCCCACCAAGTGAGCGAGCGCCGATGACCTCGCCTCGTCATCCGCGCTCCTTGGAAGCGCTCCTCGCACTGCTGGTCCCCCGCGATCTGCTGGAAGTCGTCCGTGGCGATCTCGCGGAAGGGTTCGATCGCATCGCGAGCCGCGAGAATTTGGTGACCGCGAGACGCTGGTACCGACGCCAGGTCCTCCGGTCGCTTCTTACGCCTCTCACGGCACGTTGGGGTGGGGGCCGGGCAGCGCGCCCACTCCGCGAACCGCAACATCCGAACCGGCGCCCGCCGGGAGGAGAGATGATGCAGAACCTCGTCCGCGACCTCCGCTATGCGCTGCGCACAGCCGGACGCAACCTCGGGTTCACCGTCGTCGTGGTCGCAACCTTGGGACTCGGCATCGGCGCCAACACCGCCATCTTCAGCGTCGTCGATGCCGTTCTCCTCCGTGCGCTCCCGTTCCCCGAATCGGAGCAGCTCGTTTCGATCTGGGCCGACTACACGCGCCGCGACGGTCCGCTGCGCGAGTGGCTCTCCTATCCCAACATCCACGACCTGCGCAGTGAGACCGATGTGTTCGCGGAGGTCACGGCCTACAACGATTGGACACCGACGCTCACCGGGCTCGGTGAAGCAGAGCAGCTGAACGCGGCGCTGGTGACCGAGGGCACGTTTTCCCGCGTTCTCCAGGTTCCTCCGATCGTCGGCCGCACGTTCCTTCCGGACGACGATCGGCCCAACGCACCGAACGTCGTCCTGTTGAGTCACGGTTTTTGGACTCGCGCGCTGGGAGCTGATCCGTCGGTCATCGGCACGACGATCAGTTTGAGCGAGCAGCCGTACACGATCGTAGGAGTCATGCCTCTGGGGATGCGACCACCGTTCCTGGCGAACGCAGCATTCTGGGCTCCGTTGCAGCAGGACATGGCCACTACAGCAGAGCGGCGCGGCGACGCGGTGCTTCGGAGCGTTGCGAGACTACAGGACGGAGTCGGCCTCGAGACCGCTCGGGCACGCGCCGACGCAATCGGCGCGCGGCTCGAGCAGGACTACCCTGAGGACAACATCGACATCGGGTACGCGATCTTTCCCTTGCAGGAGGATATGGTGCGCACGGCGCGACCAACCCTGTGGGTGTTGCTCGGTGCCGTGACGTTCGTGCTCCTCGTCGCCTGCGTCAACGTGGCCAATCTTCTCTTGGCCCGGACGACGGCGCGACGCGGTGAGCTCGCGGTGCGTGCGGCACTTGGCGCGGGTGGCGCACGAATCGCGCAACAGATTCTCGCCGAGAGCGCAGTCTTAGCCGCGCTGGGGGGCATCGTGGGTACGGCTCTGGCATTCATCGGTACTGACATCCTGGTATCACTGGCGCCTGGCGGCACGCCACGCATCGACATGGTGCGGGTTGATGCGCGGGTTCTTGCGTTCACAGGGGTGCTGACGGTTGCCGTAGGCCTCGTGTTCGGAGTCTTCCCCGCGTTGCGCGCGGGCCGCTCCGACTTCCACGATGCGCTCAAAGAGGGCGGACGAGGTGCAGACCTCGGACGGCGCGGGGGCAGATTACGGAACGCGCTGATCGTAGGCCAGGTCGCGCTTGCGCTGCTCTTGCTCGTCGGCGCCGGACTCTTCATCCAGAGTCTTAGACACTTGAATGCGGTGGATCCCGGATTCGATCCGAGCGGAAAGCTCACCATGCAGCTCATCCTGCCGTCCAATCGCTACCCCGACCGCGCGGCGACCACTCGATTCTACGTGGACCTCGAAGACCGGCTGCGGGCCCTGCCGGGCGTGGACCGAGTGGGCTCGATCAACTCATTGCCGCTTGCGGGGCTCAACGGAGACGCGGGCTTCAACATCCTTGGCCGACCGGCGCCGCCTCCCGGACAAGCGAGGATTGCGTGGATTCGTCGCGTCACCGCCGGCTACTTCGAGACTATGGAGATTTCGCTCATCGCCGGCCGCGGATTCAGGGACAGCGACGACCCTGATACGCCACGCGTGGTGGTGATCAATGAAACGCTTGCCGAGCGATACTTCCCCAACCAGGATCCCCTCGGGCAGCGTATCTACTTCGGAAACCCCGATCCGCTGTACCAGCGCGAGATCGTCGGAGTGGTCGAGAACGTCAAGAACTTCGGCATCCGGCGTGAGAGTCCCAATGCCATCTACTTCCCGTACCGGCAGCTTTCGAGCACGGCGATGTTCATCGCTATGGAGACGGCGGGGGATCCCGAGGCGCTCATTCCGTCGGTGCGTCGCGCGGTGGCCGAGATGGATGCGAACCTCGCCGTCGCGAATATCGGCACCATGGAATCACTGTTACAGGGCTCTCTTGGATCGGACCGCTTCACGGCCCTGTTGCTGTCGTTGTTCGCCGGTCTCGCACTTGTGCTCGCCGCCGTCGGACTGTACGGCGTCGTGTCGTACAACGTGAGCCAGCGTCTCCGGGAAATGGGAGTGCGCATCGCGCTGGGCGCGGTGAGCGGCGATATCCACCGAATGGTGATCGGCAGGAGCCTGGTGCTTGTCGGCATGGGGATCGGTGCCGGTCTGGTGGGAGCGTTTGGGGTGAGCCGACTCGTGACGGGACTGTTGTACGAAGTGAGCCCGGCCGATCCGGTAACGCTCGCGGTGACGGCACTCGCACTCGTCTTGGTGGCCATGGCAGCGAGCGCCATCCCAGCCCGCCGCGCCACGCGATTGGATCCGGTGGCAGTGCTCAACAGCGAGTAGGCCGCCGCACCGCTCCCCCACCCAGGGCGGTAGGGCGGTAGGGCGGTAGGTCTCTCCTAGGTGTAGCGTTGGGGTGTCGGGTCTCAACCGGGCAACGGCAGAGGGTGGAAGGGAAACTCAAATCACCGCGCTTATCTGCGTCTATCCGCGCAAATCTGTGGCTCAATCCCCCGCCGCCCGCCCCGTCCGGGGCTTGGGGCTTGGGGAGTGAGAAGGGAGACGGAAGAGTGGGTTGGCAGCTGGTAGCCGGCGGCTGGCCGCCTGGGGCGTGGGGGGCTGGGAGCTAATAGCTAGCAGCTAACAGCTTGGGAGGGGTGGGAGTGGGTTAGGGCGATAAACCCATCGCTTCCAAGACCAATTGCCCAAGCTCGTTTCGGACGTCTCGAACGATTCCCTGCATGCGCGGCTCGCCAATCACATTCGTGAGCTCATACGGATCGGACTCGAGATCATAGAGTTCGTCCATCCCTTGGCGATGGATCCAGCTGATGTACTTGTACCGGCCCGATCGGACGGCGCGATAGCCCATGCCCATCAGCCACGGCATCGGATTCTCGTGGCTTATGTACTCGATGAGAAACGATGTGCGCCAGTCCGCAGTGTCGCCGCGCAACAGCGGGACCAGCGACCTGCCCTGGATGTGGTCGCCAATACTGGCTTGAGCGACGTCCAGTGCCGTGGGCGCGAGGTCGATGGAAAGAGCGAAGGCATCGACTTTGGAGCCGGCACGTGCCAGGGGAGGGTACTGGATCAACAGCGGGGCCCGGGCGGTTTCTTCATAGGGTAAACGACGCTCGATGCTGAACCCGTGCTCCCCGTAGAAGTAGCCGTTGTCGCTGGTGAAGATGATCATTGTGTTGTTGAGCACGCCCATTTCGTCGAGCGCGTCCCGCAGCCTGCCCAGACCCTCGTCCACTGCCATCAGCATCTCGCCGCGACGACGGATGTTTTCCTCGCTCGTGTTGGGGTCGAGGAAGGCTGCGAACTCCTCGACCATCTCCGGCGACTGCTTGAGCTCGAGCGCCTGCCGCACCGCCGGGTTGTTACTCCGCTCAATGGCCGCCGGCGCCGCATTCGGACGGCGGGGGAACACCGCCTCCTCGTACATGCCCCGATGTCGATCCGCCGGGATGAATCTCGAGCCGTAGGCGAGATCGACGGAACCGTCGTCCAGTTGGATGGCGTCGGGATGGATGGCCTTGTGTCCGAGATACAGAAAAAACGGAGCTTGCCGTTTGCGCCGGATGAACGATACCGCTCGGTCCGTCAGGATGTCGGTCACGTATCCCTCGACGGTGTGGAGTCTTCCGTCTTCGTACAGCTCGGGATCGATCGTCCTTCCCTGACCCGGTAGGCTTACCCAGTAGTCGTACCCCGGCCTGGGCGTCGGGTCGTTGCCCATGTGCCACTTGCCGACGTGGGCGGTTTCGTACCCCGAGCGCTGAAGCTCCCGAGCGAATGTCTGTAAGCGGTGGCTCGCGCGATTGCGAGCGGAGTTGTCCAGGACCCCGTGCCGGGACGCATATTGGCCGGTGAGGATGCTCGCCCGATTCGGCGAGCACAGCGGTGTCGTATTGTAAGTGTTGGTGAACGTCACACCCTCTGCCGCGACTCGATCGATGTTGGGGGTTTGGAGGTACGCGTGCCCCGCGGCGCCGAACTCATCCCAGCGCAGGTCATCGACCACCACCAGGACGATATTCGGTCTCGTTGGCGACTCCTGAGCGCGGAGGGGCTCCTCGCCGATGGAGTACCATCCGAAAGTGAGCGCCGCTCCGATCATTGCTGCCCAAACTGTCCGCATTCGTTCCTCCCGGCTACCACGCCCCCCCCACCCCCCGCCGAGATGTTGCTCGACGGGGGGGGGGAGGAGGGGCAGTCACGCGCCAAGTAGACCGCTTACCTTAGTTAAGGGGCGCTTAAAAGGGTGCTGTGATGGAAACTCACCGCCGCGCCGCGATGACCGGTGCCAGGTTCCGCTCCTGCAGCATCCGGTTGAACGCGGGGAGGTCTGTCCTGAGCAACTCGTCCAGTTCGCCCTTGTACCGTTGGAGTCGTTCCTTGAGCACCTGGTGCACTTCCCGCGCCTGCTCGGTGGGCCGGAAGTCTGAAACAGCCACAGCCTCGGCCAGGTGACCAAGCGTCCTCACGAACTTCGAGGGCCACCGGACGTAGTCCTGACCGCTGTTGGTGAGCTTCAACTGGATCAGGTTTCCCTCGACACCGATGAGCTTGCCGTCCAGCTCCTCCACCGCAGCCACGATCTCGTCGGCATCGCCTTGATCGGCGAGCACTGCCTTGAGGTCGTAGACCTGCCGGCGGATCCATTCGATCCGGTTGATCATGTCGGCGGTAGTGTTCATGTCATCCCAGACTTCGCTCATCATTGCCGTCTGTGTCCGAATGTCTGCTTCGGTTCCTTCCGAGTTGGGGTCTTTCAGGACTTGCAGGTCACGGGTGAATTCCTGACCGTTGACTTCCAGGGTCACCGCGTACGTGCCCGGCGGCGCCAACACGGAAATCCGATCCCGCGGGGCCGGCCGCCACCGCTCCTCGCCGAACTCTACCCAGGGGGCATGCAGGGGCTTGGTCCGGAGCTTAATCTGGGTCGACTCTTCTCCTCGCAGGTTCCACCAGACTTGGTTGATCCCTGCCTGCTTTTTCCCATCCAACGTCCGGATGGTTTCGCCCGCGGCGTCCGCGATCCGGATCTTGACGTCGCCCTCGGGCTCCTCCGCCAGCCAGTAGTTGATTGACGCGCCGTATGGCGGGTTCTCGCCGTCCGACGGGTCGTTGGGCATGGTCATGGGTGCGGTGATGGGTTGGAAGCGGTACGCCTGTCGCGGTTCGAAGAGGTGTGCGCGTGACGCCACGACTTCCGACGTGAGTTGCTGGAGCGGGGTTATGTCGTCCAAGATCCAGAAGCCCCGCCCGTACGTGCCCACCACCAGGTCGTTGAAGTGCTCTTGCACGACGATCCAGTACATGGGGGTGTGAGGAAGATTCGTCTGGAGCGGCTGCCACTGCCCGCCGTCGTCGAAGGAGACGTACAGCGTGCTCTCGGTCCCCAAGTACAGGAGTCCCGGCCGGACAGGATCTTCACGGATATTCCGCGTATAGCTCAACGGATGGTCGGTGATGCCGTTCGTGATCTTCGTCCAGTGCTCCCCGAAGTCTTCCGTCTTATACGCATAAGGTTCGAAGTTCCCCATCTGATGGGCTTCAACGGTGAGGTACGCCTTCCCGGCGTCCCATTTGGAGGCATCGATGTTCCGTACGACGCCGAGGGGAGGGAGTTCCGGGATGTTGTCCGTCACGTTGGTCCAGTTCTGGCCACCGTCCCGGCTCACGTGCACCAGCGCGTCGCTCGTCCCAGCCCAGAAGACGCCCTGCTGTACGGGCGATTCATCGAACGCGTAGATCACGCAGCAATATTCGACACCGAGGTTGTCAGGGGTGAGGCCGCCGGAGATGCCTTGCTTGGTCTTGTCATTCGTGGTCAAATCGGGGCTGAGGATCTCCCAACTTTGCCCTCCGTTGGTGGTGCGATGGACGTATTGGCTTGTCGCATAGACCGTGTTGTGGTCGTGGGGTGAGATGAGCAACGGGAACGTCCACTGGAAGCGGTACTTGAGGTCGGCCGCGGGCCAGCCGTCGGGGCCCTCAGGCCATATCTCCACATTTCGAAACTGCCGCGTCCGCTCGTCATACCGGACCACCACGCCGCCCATGGCCCCCCAGCCCGACGCGCTGGACCAGATGATGTCCGGGTCAACGGGGTCGGGTGTGGCGAAGCCGCTCTCGCCGCCTCCCAGCTGGTGCCACATGCCCCGGGGGATACCGCCGCCACCGAACCCACCGAACATGCGGCTGTTGCTGGGCCCGCGCGTGGACGGACCATCCTGCCGGTTGCCGTAGACGTAGTAGGGGATGCGGCTGTCAACGGTCACGTGATACATCTGGCCGATGGGAAGCTGAATACGCTGCCAGCTCTGCCCCCGATTTACCGAGATGGCGAGGCCACCGTCGTTGCCCACGATCATCCGGTCCGCGTTTGTCGGGTCGATCCACATGTCGTGGTTGTCCCCGCCGGGCCGCCCGCGGCGGCCCAAGGCGGCCTCCGTCCGGCCGCCGTCGATCGAGTGCACGAATGCCGCCGAGAGGAAGTATGCGTCATCGGGGTCTTCTGGCGAGACCGCGCAGCGCGAGTAGTAGGCTGTCCGGCCGGCGAGGTTGCGGTTGTGGCTGGCGACGATCCAGTTCCGGCCCCCATCATCCGAGCGCCACAGCTCACCGCTCTCCGTCTCCTGGCCGTGCCAGGGGACGCCGTCGCCTGTCTCGATCAAGGCGTAGACCCGGTCCGAGTCTTCCGGGGTCATGCAGACGGCGACCTTCCCGACCGGGAGGCTTGGGAGCCCGTGTCCTTCCAGACGCGTCCAGCTATCCCCGCCATTCCGGGACACGTAGAGGCCGCTGCCGGGCCCGCCGCTCTCCCTTCCCCAGTTCTTGATGTCGATCTGCCACATCCCGGCGAATAGGATCCGGGGGTTGTTGGGGTCCATGGCGAGATCCGACGCTCCGGTGTTCTCATCCACGAAGAGGACCTGCTCCCAGGTCTCGCCGCCATCGGTCGTGCGGTGGATTCCCCGTTCTTGCTGGGGGCTGTAGGCGTGCCCGAGGGCGGCGACGTACACGATGTCCGGGTTCGTGGGATCGATGACCACGCGCGCGGTCCGACCCGTCTCCTCGAGGCCCATGTGCCGCCAAGTCTCACCGCCGTCCGTGGACTTGTAGACGCCGTTGCCGATGGAAACGTTGGAGCGGATGTGGGCTTCACCTGTCCCGACCCAGACGATGTTTGGGTCGGACGGAGCCACGGTCAGGGCCCCGATGGAGTGTACGGGTTGCCCGTCGAAGATGGGCTCCCAAAACGTGCCTCCGTCTTCCGTCTTCCAGACGCCCCCGGAGGCAGCTCCCGCGTAGTAGGTCAGGGGGTCCCCCGGAATTCCGATCACTGCGCTCACCCGGTTCCCAATGGGTCCGATGTGGCGGTATTGGAGTTGCTGGTAGAGGTCCGGTGAAATCTCTTGCGCCGCGGTCGCTCCCGGGATGCCGAGGAGGAGCGAAAGGGCTAAAAGGGTCGTCACGGCGGAATGGGACGGGTGTCCGGCCGGTCTCGACATGATGACGGCTCCTGCTAGTTGTTGGAGGAATGTGTCGGCGGTGGGCGGGCCGCGTGCGGGGCGCGGTAGATCTGTGGTCTGAGGGGTCGGGCTCCGTCCGGCGGCCTCCACCAGCACTGTCTGCCAAAGGTGACATCGAGGCCGCGGGGGGGCTAGAGGTCCTTCACGAAGCAATCGAAGCCCCCCCCTCCCCCCCTCCCCCCCCCGCCGAGATGTTGCGCGAAGGGGGGTGGGGGGGAGGGGGGAGGGGGGGGCAGTCACGCGCCAAGTAT
>JBDHFY010000097.1:0-12980 GCA_039590195.1 Gemmatimonadota bacterium
GCGGGCCAGTTCCGCCGAGGGGTTCGCGCGTTGAGGAACGCGCGCTCGGCTCTCCGTGGCGCGCCTTCACAAGGCGCTTCCGATCGAGTCCTTCAGGACACCTCCCCCAAGAGGGCCGAGCGCGGGTTTTCCAACCCGCGAACTCGGTGCACGCATGCGGGCTGTTCCGCCGCCCTCTCCCCTCTCCCCTCTCCCCTCTCACGTCTCACTTCTCACTTCTCACTTGTGTGCCTTCTCCCTTCTCCCTGGAAATCCGTACGGGCGATGCATGCATCGCCCCTACGGATTTCCCACCAGCCTTCCCTGCGGACTGACGACCAGGTCCCCCATCTTGTTCTCCAGCACCTCGATGAGCAGCATTCTGAGTGTAGGGTCGTCGAGTAGTGCCCGATGGCGGGTCTCGATGGACTCGCCTTTGAGAAGGTCGGCCTCGTCGAAGACCAGTGAAAGGATCTCCGCCTCGTCCATCACGGGCCAGTCGGGTCCCTCCCGGGAGAACATCTTCAAGCGAACCGGCTTGCCACGATAGGTCACGATCTCGCGGGCGAGATAGGCCGTGAGATCGCCGATCTTGAGGCCACCGTCGACCTGAAACGCTTCCGCAACGGGAACCCGCAGGTACAGCCGGCCCACCTGCTCCGTCTGATCCATCCGCTGGAGCTCGTCCTGCGTGAGCATGGTGACCGAGAGCCACGACACCGCCCCGGGTTGATGCAGGTACGTGGCCGGTAAGGCGCCGTAAGGAACCAGGTGACGCGAGTAGACGACTGCCGTGTCGGGAAGCGTGCCCACGAAGACGGGAACCGCCACGTCGGAGTCCTCACCGTACTTCTCTGCAAGGCGTCCAGGACAGCCGTTCGAACCCACCGCGAGCACTGCCTGGCGATGCTCGAGCATCGCGTTGCCCCGTGCCTCGAGAAACGCGTCTACGGTGACCTCGCCGGACGAATCGTCCACCCACAGGTCATCGTGACTACCGCCCCCGCCCCCGCCCCCGCCCCGAGGCGTCAACTCGTGCACCTTTCCACGGTAATACACGTACGAGAACTCCGGTCGCTGCCCGGGATAGGCGAGGGGGTCGTGCTCGGCGCCGGGAAACTGATCCGCGGGGAGGACGGACATGGACGAGGCTCCGGTGAAGGAGAAAACTGCCGGCGATGCGGTGAACGGCCGGCGGCTTAGGGAGAAGATAACGGTGAGAAGGGAGAAGGGAGAAGGGAGAAGGCCCCGCCGCCCCCATCTTTTCCGGGAAGGGGTGGGGCCTTCTCCCTTCTCCCTTCTCCTATCTTCTCATCTCCTCCGCCATCTCCCTGATCGCCGTCAGACTCCTCACCATCTCGCTCCAGCCGTACCACAGGGCGTAGTCCGGGTTGGCGTGGAACGTTCCCTGAAACGCCCGCATGCGGTGCTCCAAGTGCATGACGAACAGCTCCTGCTCGATGGCGGTCGGCGCGTCGTGGAAGGTCAATAGGTCGGGGAACGCGTAGGCGTAGCCCTCGGGCTGCGTGAGAATCCTGTCCTGGTACAACCCGGCGATCACACGAATGGCCTCGGCCAGCATATGATCGGTTTCCTTGATCATCTGGTCGCCCTTCTCCAACTCCCCCCTGGCGAAGTTCATCGAGTGACACTGGTTGCACACCTGGAGCATCTTGTCCCGCTCCACGTCCCATGCCTCCTGGGTCAGCCGCGCGACATCTGCCGCCTGCACCACCTCGAGGCGCGGTGTGGGATTGCCCTCGGGATCCAACACGCCCAGGGCTTGCAGGATCGTCGTCCGGTCCGCCGCCCACTGCTCGTCGTCCGGCATGGGCAACCGCACCGCGAGGAAGCCCCACGCCGTGCGGACCTCGTGGTTGCCGTCCGGCATGTGGCAGGTCTGGCACGTGGGAGCGGCTGCCGTCTCGGGTAGCGTGCCGTTCTGCTTGAGCAAGTACCGCACGCCGTGCTTGGATGCCGAGTACATCTCCCACTGGGGGTGGTCGAACCCCATGTGACACGTCTGACAGGCCTGCGGCTGCCTGGCCTCTTCCACTGAAAAGACGTGACGGGTGTGGCAGGCGTCGCACGAGGCAACACCGAATCCCGCCCCGTCGGCCGTGAGAGCCTGGAACTCCTCTTCGCTCTTGAGGCCGATCTTGTGGCAGCCACCGCAGCCCTTCATGCCCTCGGTGAGGGCAATGGGTAGCGCGTGTGTCGTGGGCATGGCATTCATCGCGGCCCACGCAATCGCGTGCTTGCCCGCCTTGAACTGCTGTGTGCGAGTCATGTGACACGGCTCGCATACATCCGGGGTGGGTTGCTCGGTGTTTGCAGCGTCGTCTGCCGTCCGGTGCTGTGCACCGTGACACACCGTGCAGTTCACTCCGGCCTGGCGGTGCTTGCTCAGCTCCCAGTCGGAAACGATCGAAGGATTGAGATCCCTGTGGCAGTTCACGCAGGCCGCAGCGGTCTGGCCGAGCGCGTTGGATACCATCAAGGGTGATATCAGGAGAAAAGCCAGCACAGAGACGATGGACGGCCTTTTCATGAGTCGCCTCTTGGATGAGGGTAACGTCTTTCAATGCTGTGCGAACGTTACCAAAGGGAGAATCGCGCATCAACGGCAATCGTACTCATGAATGACAGTGCCGTCCTTTGAAGAATCCTTAACGAGAGGTGAGAGGTAAAGGTGAGACGTGCGAGGGCCCTGCCCCCCGTCCCGGGGGGGGTGGCCTTCTCCCTTCTCTCTTCTTACTTCTCCCTGGTTCACGCCGCCTGCCGTTTCGTGGCATCCACCTGATTGATCTCGGGGAGTCCTTGGGCGGCACTCGCGGCCCGGCACCCGCACGCCTTGCCGGCGATCACATCGGCGGGCTCGCCGAGTCGGCGGAGCAGCCCGAGCAGCGGCAGCACGAAGATCGTCGCGACCCCGCCCAACACATAGCCGTCCCCCACGGAGCGGACCCGGGAGAGATACCCCAGACCTCCCTGGGAGAGCGCAGCTCCGCCATTGCCGATGAGCGAGTCGAACGAGAGAACGGACGCGCGTTGATCCGACGGGATCACCTCGTGCAGGTACGCCTGCTTGGTGGGGCCGGTGACACCCATGGCGAAGGTGACGACGATGAACGACGCCACCGCGAGCCAAAACGATCCGGCGAGGCCGACCCCTACGGCAGCAAGCGTCTGGAGACCAGCCACCCACAGGAGCAGCGTTGTCCGCCTGCTGCAGAACTTGCTCAGCCACTCCACCAGAACGTTGCCGGCGATCGTGGAGAGGGAGACCGCCGCCGCAATGACTCCCGTCACCCACACGAGGTCGCGGCCAAGGAGGTCCAAGAAATACGGCTGCCAAGCGTGCCACCCCCACGTGAGAAATCCCACCTGGAAAAACGACACGAGCATGAGCAGCCGCACGGATTCTTTGCGCCAGCCGTACGCTATGCTGGCCTTCGCCACCGCCATCATCTCAGCGGGAAGATCTCCGAGGCGAAGTGTGCGGGGCGTGAACCCGAGATCCCGCATGGTGAAAAACGCGACAACGAAGACGGCGAAGAGCATCACCGTGCGAACCAGGTACGGCAGCGCGAGGTCCACATTCCCGAGAAAGCCGCCCCCCACGGTCCCGAGCAACATCGATGCTCCTGTCACCATGGAGCCGCGGGCAAACACCCGATCCAACGGCCCGTCGTGGCCGGTGTGCTTCAGGGCGTCCACCAACCACGCCTCGACGGCGCCCGAGTAGAACGTGAACCCAAGGCCCATCACGATGGAAACGAGGATGAACGCGCTGAGCCCGCCACCGGATCTCGCCACGGCCAGGTAGCCGAGCGTCGTCGCGCAGAGAATGCCCACGCTCAATAGGAACGAGGCGCGCCGGCCGCGAGTGTCCGCCAGCACCCCTGTAGGAATCTCGAACACCACCATCCCCGCCGTGAACGCGCCGTTGGCAATGAACACGCCCAGGATGTCGAGGCCGGCATCCAGCAGGAACAACGTGTTCACACCCCAGATCAACGCCGCCGACAGGGTATACATGCCGGCGATGGCGAAGTAACTGCGGATGACCTGTCGAGGGGTCACGCGGTGGCTTCCAGGGACGCGATGCTGGAGAGCATGACCTGCCAAAATACGAAGCCGGCAGCTGATGGCTAGTAGCACACCCCACACACCACCCCTCCCAAGCCGTTAGCTGCTAGCTGTTAGCCACCCCACACCCCACACCCTACACCCCAAGCTCCAAGCCCTGTTTCTTTTAGAACTTCCTCGTCACCCCCACCGTCCACTCGGCCGCGCTCCCCACCCATGGATCGATGGAGCGAGCCCGAAGCTCCCCACCCACGGACCATGGTCCCGCCACCCTCACCCGCACCCCGCCGCTCGCAGAGAGCGTGGATCGGATGAGAGGCGAGCCACTGCGATTGGATTGTAGGTTGGCGACCATTCCCACACCGGCGCCGATGTAGGGGCGCACCCGTCGATCGCTGAACTGGAGCTGCAACTGTACCTCGGGGATCCCGAGAGGCGTCGTCGGACCGAGCTGCTGCTTGAATGCCGTAAAGGTGAAGCCAGGCTCGACGAGCAGGAGCCGGGTGATGGAATACCGTCCCCGGAACGCCACGAACGCCGTGGTGCCCGTTCCGGCTAGATCGTATGAGAACGCTCCCCCGGACCACGAAGCCGACCAACGGGATGTCGTTTCCTCGGTCTGTGCCTGGGCGGCTGAAGCGGCAAGGATCAGTGTGGTGGCGCTCAGTGCTACGGCAAGGGGAACAACGCGGAAAAGTCGCAGCGTGACCTTCATCACTTCTCCTGTATCTGAAAATCGCCAAAGCTCGAATCGGTTACCCATGCGAAAACCGATGAGCAACGGCGCGGAAACGGTTTTACCCGCATCCGCGGCACGGTGTTCCGGGCCCCCCCCGCCCGGCCGCCCCGCCAGCTGTTAGCTACTAGCTATTAGCTATTGGCTGTTAGGCGTTAGCTGCGAGGGGTGCGCAAGCTATCGGACCCCCCCATGCCAGTCAAGGATGTCCGTCACACTGAGACCACCCACCCCCCCGAACACCCTGCACTCTACACACCACCCCTCCCAAGCCGTTAGCTGCTAGCTATTAGTACCCCACACCCCACACCCTCAAACCCCTTCTCCCTTCTCCCTTCTCCCTGTTTCTGCTCCACCCACGCGCTCCATGATCTCGACGGCGTGATCCAGCGCGGCGACCTCGTGCCGATCCAGCGTCTGCAATCGGGCCGTGAGCGACTCGACCCGCATGCGGCGGCCGCGCTCGAGCACCCGCACGCCGGTGGCCGTAGCGCTCAGCCGGATGGCCCGCCCGTCGTTGGGGTCGGGGCTGCGTTTGACCAGCCCTTCCTCCTCGAGAGCACCCACGATCTTGCTCATGGTCGGTGGTCGGACCTGCTCGGCGGCTGCAAGGTCCGCCAGACTGAGGGGCCCGCCGAAGACGATGACCGACAGCGCAGAGAGGCGCGCCGGGGAGAGACCTGTGGCCTCGTCGGTCCGCCGGAGGCTGCGCAGGATATGGATCGCCGCCGAGTGGAGTCGATCGGCCACCAGAGCGGGGGCGGCTGACGTCGGGGAGGGGCCCTTGTCTCGCACGGTCACGAGCAATAGGTTAGCAAGCCTAACTAACTATGTCAATCGGTACCGCAAGGAGGGCAAATGGCGGCTTCACAGAAGGAGGTTCACCTGGGAGAGATCGGTCAGATCTCGGTCAACGTGCACGACGTGGATGAGGCGGTCGCGTTTTATCGCGACAGGCTGGGTATGCAGTTCCTCTTTCAGGTGCCAAAGATGGCGTTCTTCAACTGCGAAGGTGTGCGCCTCATGCTCGCGGTCCCCGAGAAGCAGGAATTCGATCACCCCAGCTCCATCATCTACTTCAAAGTGGGCAACATACGGGATACCCACCAAGCGCTCGAGGCCCGTGGCGTCGAGTTTGCCGGCGGGCCGCAGCTGGTGGCGCCCATGGAGGATCACGATCTGTGGATGGCGTCCTTCAAAGACATCGATGGCAACACCCTCGCCCTGATGTGCGAGGTGCCCAAGGCTATTCCTTAAGAGTAGAGATGCCTGGCGGTCTCAGCGCATGACGCGATTGCGGCCGGCCTCTTTTGCCCGGTAGAGCGCCTGGTCGGCGGCCTTGAGGACCTCATCCGGGGTGGGGAATCGCGCCCGCTTCTCCGCCACGCCAATGCTCACGGCGACCGTGAGCGTCTTGCGAGGCCGGCTCTTCATCTTCTCCGAGATCGCGCCCGGCCTCCTACGCGGCCGCCCGGGCGCACGGACGACGAATGTGCTGCCGTGGATGGTCTTTCTCAGTGCATCCAGGTGCGGCCAAGCCTCCTGGAGAGATTTTCCGGGAAAGATGATTGTGAACTCCTCGCCGCCGTAGCGGAATGCTCTCCCCCCCGCCTGCACCTTGCCCAACTTGGCCGCCACCATGCGCAGGACCTGGTCGCCCACATCGTGTCCGTGCTTGTCGTTGAAGTCCTTGAAGTGATCGATGTCCACCATGGCGATGGTGTAGCGATTGCCGAGCGACGACATCGTGGCCGGCATCGCCCGCCTGGACGGCAGGCCGGTCAGCTCGTCCTGATAGGCCATGGCGTACGAGGTCTCGACCACGGAGATCGCCAGGATCAAGCCGGCCGCCAAGAAATACGCGGTCGAGACGGGCGTGCCCGGAGGAGAGCTAAAGGCCAGGTAGCTCGTCAGGATCGCCCAAACGAGACCCTTCTCCACGGCCTTGCGGCGTCGGATGCCGAAAGTCACCGCCGTAGCGAACCCAACCGTGAAAGCCAAACTGGCGGGCTGGGAAACCGCTCCGAATATCGGCAGGCCTCCCCCGAAGGGCGTGCTCGCAAAGAACTGGACCCAAAAAACGGGCTGGCCCGCTGCGAGTTGGATGGCGATGGGGAGGAGGACCACGACGCCGCCCAGCTGGAACAACCCCTGCTTGGTGAATACCCCGCGGTCCGTGAGGACGGCCATGGCAGCGAGGGTGAGCGGCAGGAAAAACGCCCCCGTCTCGACGGCGACCTCCATGTGGACTTCAGCGGCTGTCGAGAGCCCCCGCTCGATGACGCCGACTGCGAGGATGGCAGCCACAATACGACTTCGGTGAAACCGCCATGCCAAAAGGATCGAGCCGACGAAGATGGCGTAGGGATATCCCCTGGCGAGCGTTGCCAGAGCCTCCGACTCGGGTGCGATCTGTACCCAGGTCCACGCGGCAAACAAGACCAGCCCGCCGGGCGCAATCCAGGAGAAGATCTGCGAAAGGGTTCTGATATTCAATTCACGTTTCCGCTCGTCGGCCGGGGAAGGAACGCCGGCCGTTCGGTCCGGACGGGGCCACCGAGGCGCCAGAGAAGGGAGGACGCTCTCAGGTTGAGCCCACCATCCACCCGACCCACTGGGCGCGGGGACGCGCGCCGTCACCCGGGGAGGAAAGCTAAGGCACCACACCCTAACGCCCAGCGACGCGGGTCACAAGACACCGGCCGCTCCCCTCCTGCCTCTTCTGCCTCTCCTCCCTCCACACCTCTGCCACCGCTTGTCTCATTGACGCGCACGTGCCGCCGCGCGCATAGTAACCGTCCCACTCCCCGGGAGCCAACTGTGGAAGAGCGTCGGTGGCATGAGTTTTATGAAGAGAGCGTAATGCCATCGCTCGACTACGAGGACCTGACCGGTCCCCAGATGCTGGACCGGTCGGCGGAGCGATATGGCGAGCGCCCCGCCCTCGTCTTCATGAACGGACGCCTCACGTACACCCAGTTCAGGGAGGAGGTGAACCGTCTGGCGACGGCTCTGGCGGGGTTCGGGGTGCGGAAGGGGTCAACGGTGGCCATCCAGGCTCCCAACCTGCCGCAGACGGTGATCGCCTACTTCGCCGTTCTGCGTCTGGGTGGCGTGGTGGTGATGACCAACCCCCTCTATACGGCTCGGGAGATCGAGTATCAGTGGAACGATGCCGGTGTCACCGTCGCCGTGGTCATGGATTTCCTCTACAAGGGACGCGTGGAGGGTATCCGCGAGCGGCTGAAGGTCGAGCACTACGTCATCGCATCCATACCGGAGTACCTCCGGTTTCCGTTGAACCTCCTTGCTCCTTTGAAGCTTAAGCGAGGCGATCCCCCGATGATCGCCAGGGTGCCGGAGACAGCCACCGTGCACCACTTCCGCAAGCTCATCGCCGCGACAGCGCCCGCGCCACCCGCGGTGGAAATCGCCATGGACGACGTGGCCCTCCTCCAGTACACGGGCGGCACGACGGGAGCCTCCAAGGGCGCGATGCTCACGCATCGCAACATGGCGTGCAACACGCAACAGGTTGCCCACTGGACAACGCGCGCCGAATCCGGACGCGAGGTCTGGCTCGGCTGCCTGCCCTACTTCCACATCTTCGGGTTGACCGTGTCCATGGTGCTGCCGGTGTACAAGGGCGGTGCCGTGGTGCTGATACCCAACCCGCGAGACATCCCGGTGATGGTCAAGAGCATCCTCAAGCACCGGGTGACCATCATGCCCGCCGTGCCCGCCATGTTCAACGCCATCAACCAGCATCCGGGCATCGGGGATCTCGATCTCTCGAGCATCAAGATGTGCAACTCGGGCTCGGCACCACTTCCCGTCGAGGTGCTCAGGCGGTTTGAGGAGCTGACAGGCGCCAAGATCTCGGAGGGGTATGGCCTTACGGAGACATCGCCCGTCACCCACTGCAATCCCTTCTATGCAACGCGAAAGGTGGGCAGTATTGGTGTCCCGTTGCCGGACACGGACACCAGGGTCGTGGATCTGGAGGACGGGGTCACCGACAAGCCTCTTGGGGAGCCGGGCGAGCTGCTCATTCGGGGTCCGCAGGTCATGAAGGGCTACTGGCAAAAACCCGAGGAGACGGCCCACGTGATCAGGGATGGCTGGTTCTACACCGGTGACATCGCCACCGTGGACGAGGACGGGTACCACTTCATCGTAGGTCGCAAGAAGGACATGATTCTCTGCAGCGGGTACAACGTCTACCCCGACGAGATCGACGATGTTCTCGCCGAGCATCCCGCCGTCCTCGAGGCCGCCACCATCGGTATTCCCGACGAGCGGCGGGGTGAGACGGTGAAATCGTTCGTCGTGCTCAAGCCCGGTCAACAGGCCACCGCCGAGGAACTCGTCGCCCACTGCCGGGCGAACCTCGCGGCGTACAAGGTGCCTCGGGCCGTCGAGTTTCGAGAGAGCCTGCCCAGAAGCACGGTGCTCAAGATCCTGCGCCGCGAGTTGCGGGACGAAGAGCTGGCAAGAATGGGTCATTCAGGAGGGTCATGACATGACGCACCGTTCGTTGTTCGTGAGCGTGTTGACGACCGTTTTCCTCACATTGAGTGGAATCGGACAGCTGCTGGCGCAGAATACCCCAATGACGGTGGATGATGTCCTCGCGCTCCAGGATGTGGGGAACGTGACCATCAGCCCCGACGGTCGCTGGGTGGCATATGTCGTCACGGAACGCAACTTCGAGCGCAACGTGAACGATTCGGATGTGTGGGTCGTCCGCGCCGACGGCGGAGATCCCGTCCGCCTCACCTATGGCGAGGGAGCGGACAACTCACCCCAGTGGGTGCCCGGCGGCACATGGCTTGCCTTCCGGTCCGATCGCGGTGAAGAGACGCAGGTCTTCGGCATGTATCCCACCGGGGGCGAGGCGTGGCCGGTGACGGACTGGGAGACCTCGGTGAGTGCGTTTGCGTTCTCACCCGACGGCCAACACCTGGGATTCACCGCATCCTCCAAGAAGAGCGACGCGGACGAGGAACTGGAAAAGCTGCGCGGCCGGCCCATGGTGTGGGACAGCGCGTACGCCGATCAGTGGACGCGGCTCTGGACGGCGCCGCTCGAGAACATGCGGGCGGGAGAAGCCGTGCAGCGATCACCGGACACGCTGCACGTGAACAACTTCGTGTGGAGCCCTGACTCGCGCGCGGTTGCGTTCTCGACGCGTCCCTCTCCCGTGCTCAGGACATATCGGCTCGGTGCGGTGCTCGTGCAGGACGAGCCAGGAGCGCCCGCGCGACAGGTCACGTTCATGCCGGGAGGTGAGAGCGTGGTGGCGTGGACGGAGGAACCGGGTCTAATCGTGTCCGGTTCGGGCAAAGAGCTGGGGACGTTCAACGGTCAACTCTGGGTCGTCCCCTCGTCAGGCGGCGAGCCTACTCCCGTCACCGCCGGCCTCGATGAGAATGCGGGATTTGTCGCCGCCACCGACCGTGCGCTTTTTGTGCAGGCCGGTTACCGGACGGGACGCCGGTTGTACCGGATCCCGCTGCGTGATGGACGGGCGGCAGGTGCGCCGGAGCCGGTGACCGACGACCGCTATTTCTATTCCGGTTTTTCAGCGACCGACGACGGTGCCACGGTGGCGTTCATGGCTGAGGGACCGGCGACCTCGCCCAACGTCCACGTGTCGTCCACCTCGAGCTTCACACCGAAACGACTGACGAACGTCAACCCGCAGGTGACGCAATTTGCTCTCGGTGAGCATCGCGTCGTCCGGTGGCGATCGAAAGCCGGCGGTGAAGAGATCGAGGGTGTGCTGACGTTGCCCGTGGGGTATCGGGAGGGGGAGGGATCGCCGGTTCCGTTGCTCCTCGTCATTCACGGTGGGCCGTCCGGTGTTTCGTCAAACCGCTTCAGCCCGAGACGCGGTGCGTATCCCATCCAGGTGTTTGCGGGGATGGGTTATGCGGTCCTGCAGCCCAACTACCGGGGGTCCACCGGATACGGTGAGCGCTTCCGGGGCTTGAACCGCGGCGACATCTCCGGGCGCGACTGGGTCGACATCGACTCGGGTGTGGACGAGATGATCAAGCAGGGCATCGCCGACGCCGAGAGCCTCGGCATCATGGGATGGAGCTTCGGCGGGCATCATACCTACTGGGGCATCACCCAGACGGATCGCTTCAAGGCAGCGAGTGCGGGGGCCGGCGCCAACGATCTCATCTCCATGTACTCCCAGACGGACATCCCGGAGTTCTACCACACCTACTTGGGTCCCAAGCCGTGGGAGGACTTCGATCTCTACGAGGAGCGCTCGGCGTACCGCAACGTCGAACGGGTCACGACTCCGCTGCTCATTCAGGTCGGCGAAAAAGATGAGCGAGTACCCGCAGAGCAGAGCATCCAGTTCTTCGAGGCGGTCAGGGCCATCGGCAAAGCACCCGCCAAGCTCGTGCTCTACCCGGATCAGCCACACGGGGTGCGGGAGCCACGCCTCGTGCGGGACCTCGTGAGCCGGAACGTGGAGTGGTTCTCCAAGTGGATTCCGGTGGGGGTGCCGGTATCTGAGCAGTGACGGCAGCCGGCGCTTCCGCCCCACCCACCGCACGGCAGCCCACCCGTCCGCACCGCCGCCCCACGGCAGGAAGGGCAGTGCTGCACCCGCCGTTGGGATGGGGAGGAGTGCGGCGGGGCTGCCGTTCTGCCGCGGAGTGGAGAGGCGGCGGCAGTGGGGCTGCCGTTGGGTGGAGAGGAGGGCGGTGGCGCTGCCGTGGAGCTGGGCGGCGGGGGGCGCCATTGACTCCCCCAAACCCGACTCCTTTATTACGTATTCTCCTTTACTAGGAACCCCCATGGCCCACGCCACTCAGGAAGCCGGAACCGAGCCCCTCGAGGGACTCATCAAGGGTGAAGTGCTGCGGATGTACCAGGAGGTGGCTGCGCACCCGGAGGGTGAGTTCCACTTCTTCCACGGGCGGCGGGCGGCGGAGATGTTCGACTACCAGTCGGAATGGCTGGACCGCGCGCCGGAGGAGGCCGTGGCGTCGTTCGCGGGCGTGGGGAATCCTCATCTCCGGAGCGGGATCGCCGAGGGCGAGACCGTGCTCGACCTCGGAAGCGGAGCCGGGCTGGACAGCATCATCGCCTCGTGGCAGGCGGGGTCGTCGGGTGGGGTGAAGGGCGTGGACATGAACGACGAGATGCTGGAGAGAGCGAAGGCCAACGCCCAGTCAGTTGGGGCCACGAGCATCGAGTTCGTTCAGGGCCGCATGGAGGATGTCCCGCTGCCCGATGAAAGTGTGGACGTGATCATCTCGAACGGGGTCATCAATCTCTCGTTTCAGAAGCGGCGAGTCATCAAGGAACTGTTCCGGCTCGTCAAGCCCAACGGGCGCGTCTCCATCACGGACATCGTGACTGCCAAGAAGCTCTCCCAGGACATCGTCAACGACCCCAAGCTGTGGGCCAGCTGAATCGGCGGCGCTCTCCCGGAGGGAGAGCTGTTCGGGTTGTTCGAAGATGCGGGTTTCAAGCGGGTTCGCTCTGCCGTGGTGCCGGGCTTTGCCTTCAAGAAGGACTCGACCCGGGATGCCGCGGAGCAGTTCGGGGTCAAGGCGGTGATGTTCACGGCGGTGAAGAAGGGGTAGGGGGGCAGCCCGCCGCCACTGCCTCACTACCCCACGGCAGGAACGGCAGTCCTCCCCCCGAGGCATCACCACCCCACGGCAGGGGTGGCAAACGGGCAGAAATGGCACTCCGACGCCATGTCTGCCCCTGCCGTTGTGTGGTGGGTGGAAGGGTGGGGCTGCCGTTGGGAGTGGGGTGTTGGGGTTGAGCTGCCGTGAGCGGGGAGAGGGCGGGGAACGGGGTTGAGCGGCGGGGCGGGGCCTGCGAACTTATCTATCCCGGCGCCGTAGCCAAGTGGTAAGGCGGAGGTCTGCAAAACCTCTATTCGGCGGTTCGAATCCGCCCGGCGCCTTTGGCCGCGAGCCTCGCTCGCGGCCGCGGCACCGCGCGGCTCTCGGTCCTCGCCACTCGTCTGTCGACTCGTGGCATTCGGATCAACTCCGCCCGGCGCCTTCTTCCACACCGCACCGCCGCCCCGGGCGGACCGGCGGACCGGCGGGCAGGTGGACGCGCGGACTGTCCACCCTGCTCCGCCGCTCGAGTCATCAATCCTTACCGCCCTTCCGCCTTACCGCCC